>NZ_JAWOTI010000006.1:0-226829 GCF_033338775.1 Vibrio sp. Vb1018 | reverse complement strand
CTTTAAAATACAAAACGCCCGATGAAGTACATCGAGCGTTTTAGTTAAAAAGTGTCAACCCATATCAGGACGGGTCAAGGCTCAGTTTAGCCGATATTTAACGTAGTGCCATCTGTTGTGGAGGCTGACTTGGTCGTCACCTGATATGTTTTGTCTTTAATCGTTGATACGAAATACCAGGTCGACTCTGCTTTGTCGGGCGTAAAAGTAACGCGCATAAAGCCACGCTGTTTGATGTCTGCCCACTGTAATTCTGACACTAAGTGCGGCAGCGTGTATTCCATTTGAGCGATCGCGACAGGGTCTAACGCGAGGTAGGCCTCTAACCCAGGGGAACTCACAGAGCTAGTCGCAAACTCTACCCCGATAGGATGCTTAGATATGTCTTTAAGCTCACTTGCCCATGCGTTGTGCGTATCTCCTGCCAAGCAGACAAAGTTACCACTGCTGGCTTTGGCCAGTTGATAAACTTTCTCTCGCTCAACGTAGTAACCATCCCATGCATCTAGGTTATATGGCAAAGCAATGGTATCTAAACTTGGGTCAGAGAGATAACCCGTAATCGCAGAGTTTACCGCTAATAACGCCTCTGTTTTTTGTTCTTCAGTGGCAGTAAACAATTGAAACATCGCGGTCATAACCGAACTTGGCAACTCCATACGAGACATTAACACTTGTTGCCCTAGCACATTCCAAGTTGCGTCGTGCGTACTGAACGCATCCATCAGCCAAGCGAGTTGGTCACCGCCTAACAGCTCTCGGTCTTGACTGCGCGACTGAGCAACTAAACCGCCAATAGCTTCCATCGTTGGTGAGCTGAGCGAGAAATAATCCAACGGTTTATCACGCCCCACAAGTCGCGTGTCGAGCATCATCAAATTGACTAAACTTCCAAACGAAAACTGACGGTAAATCAGCATGTTTGAGAAAGTGTTTTCACGAACGGGCAACCATTCTGTCCACGCGGCAGCCGCAGATGCACGACGATCATTAAAACTGCCTTCCTCTTCTTGATGGTTTTCCGCACCATTTTTCCAAGTATCATTTGCAAGCTCATGGTCATCCCAGACAGCAATCATTGGTAGGCTCGCATGTAACGCTTGCAGATCAGCATCTTGGCGATATTGCGCATACCGTTTTCGGTAATCATCTAAGGTAATACATTCAGTGCCTTTGCTTGGCTCTCGCCCTAGTGCCTCAGCATCTTCACTAGCGTAGCCACCAGCACCATACTCATAAATGTAATCACCGAGATGAAGCACCACATCAAACGGGTCTTGCTCATGTTGATTTAAAATCTCTCGATACACATGGAAATAGCCAGCAGGATAGTTTGCACAAGAAACAACCGCCATGGATGCCTTTTCTACACCATCCTCTGGTAATGTTTGAGTTTGCCCGACTTCGCTAGTGACATCTCCAACCATGAATCGATAGTAGTAGCGAGAATTTGCGTTGAGATTTTGAACATCGACTTTTACCGTGAAATCTCGGCTCGTGTCTGTGGCAAAAGTGCCACTTTGCACGATATCAGTAAAATTTTCGTTAGATGAAACTTGCCAGCTTACATCTGCGTAGCTCGCTGAGGTTGTAACACGAGTCCAAATGATTACTTGTGTTTGAGTAGGATCTCCACTCGCCACTCCGTGCTCAAAGGTAACCGCAGCAGATTCACTAGCATCGCTACCACAGCCCACCAGCCCGGTAACAATCGCCGTTGAAGAGGCAGCTTTCATAAAGTCTCGACGAGACAAAGACATATTGACTTCCTTTCTTATTGTGTTTGTTTTTATGCCCAAATGACGTGGTGACTCGATCATCCTTGTATGCCAATAAGGGACGTTAATTCGAACTTACAGTACCAACCACTTAGTCGGTAATTTGTCCTAAAAACACAAAGTTAGAAGCTAGTTATGACAATTGCATTTCCAAACGTTACATTTTTGTTAATTTAAGTGCAAATACTCTATATTCATCACATTTCCTAAGACCTGTGACAAAAACCTCAAAATAAAAAGCGACCTACTTTGAGGTCGCTTTTCATTGCACTATTGTTAAGTAGTACATCGATGAAGTGGAAATACTCAGCCTAAAACTTGATGTTAAGGACATCTTGTTCTGACGTATCCACCTTCAACTGACTGCGAGATTCTATGTACTCGATTTGCTGAACATCGAGCGAATATGGCATAACGACTCGCAATTCATTGATCCCTTCATGTTTAGCTAGCTGGGTTAAGCGGACCAAATTGGATTCATCACTTTTACGAGAAGACATCGATTTTAATGCGGCATCCCACAACCGATCTTCAGGCTTGCTCAATTCCGCAATGTTCTGTTTCCACATCAAACCGAAAATAGGCGCGATGGTGGCAAATGCCTCTAAAAAGGTCCATTTCTTACTACCTGTCGCTCCTAAAAAGCTAGTGTAGTCGAATTCAATGCACGTCTTTCCTTGTTGATCCATTCTATGCCCCCGACACTCGAAAATGAGATATACCAAATATCGTTCAACTGTTTTGATATAGCAATGGGATATAAAACATTCGTCTTTTATGCCCTAATATACATACAAAAGGAAATATTAAAACCAGCTTTGTAACAACTGATGTACAGCTTCGCCATATATAAGCATTCAATTGATTAATATTTCAATTAAGAAACTAAAAACAACACACAAGTAACGCTATCAATATGAAATCATTATAGATTCACCAAGAAAATATCAATTCTTGTCACAACGTCATCCGCCGACCTACTTCACATCAATCACTCGACTGGCCTTTTTATACTGTATCTTCCAACCAGCCCAGCGTGGCAGCTCCCAACGCTTCGGGTCTCCCTTACGGTTTCCCTCTCGATAAACGACCTGTACCAGCTTGCGAGACGCGTAATACTCGACATCTAGTTGGAGTTCTGGCAGCGAAAGTTCTAAAGGGTACTGCTCCGTGAAATCGTCGTATTCCCATTCTGGAACACCGTTAAATGTTAAGTCTTCTGGTTCAAACAACGCCATATCATCGATATTTTCAACGCCTAGTGTTTCCAACTGATCCTTTAACCAGCTAGAAAATGTCAAGGAGGCCAAGCCGTTAACCTCTTCTCCTTCGGCATTAAGGCCCAATGCGTTATAGAGCTTCCAGTGTTGTATTTGCTGTTTTCTTTGAGAAGCAAAACCTGGTAACAGTGTCTCGTCTTCTATCATTTCGACAATAGACTGAACTGCCACATCACCTTTTAACGCTTGATGTTCAGTACAGATTATTCGCCCGGCGTAGACCAAGTGCATCGTTGCTCTTGGGGTCTCTTCTTCATAATTCGTCTCACCTTGTTGCCACTCCCCTAGCTCAAGTTCGCGTAATAACGTCAGCGGGATAGGCATCATAACCGATGCGAGGTTTAGTGTTTGCTTAACACCTCGTCCTGGCACGCTATGGCTATCTAGCACGATGGCCGCTTCTTCTTTATCAGGAAAGCGGCTGTTACGCCCAACCAGCATCTCGACTACGCCATTTCCTAGAGCATCCCTTCGACGAGCTCGTCGGACAAACACAAGCTCAGGGTGCAATGAGGCGATGGAGAAAAAGAGCGCTTCACGTTTATATCGAGAGGCAACGTCAAGTTCCGGCAATTCAAACACTTCTCGCATTTGTTTCGCTAAACCTTGTGCCTCTTCGAGCGCGCTAGCATCAATGATAATGCCTGAGAGTTGCTCCCCCCGAACCAAACGGATCAACAAAGAGACATCACATCCGTATGGCTCCTCTTGAGATAGAAGCTCAGCAACTTCACCACTTTGTCGCTGATAGAGCTGCGCAGGCACAGATAAGGCGGCAGCCAAATCAATCATTGCTTCCTTCTCTGGCTTCGCTTGAATTCTGGTAACGAGATCGGCAAACAGTGCATCAATGGGTAGTGGATATACTTTTCTACCATGCTGCGTGACATTGCCATCCTCATCAATCGCTTCCATAGATAACAACGTCGAATGAGATGCCTCTAGCGACTTTGGAGGAATTGAGTCGAGAAAATCGAGTGTTGAAAGACGGTACCCACAACAAGCCGCTGCCAGCATGGGCTCGACGAGCTCTTCTCTGTGTAATTCTGGAGGTGTCACCAACTCTAAAGGCGCGTGCTCACCATATAGACGAATACAAGCCCCTTCGGTAACGCGACCTGCTCGCCCCATTCGCTGCGCGGCACTGGCCTTAGAAATGTTGGTTAATGTCAGTGCTGTACGTCCATTTCGTTGTACAGTTCTGCGCTCTAAACCACTATCGATTACCACACGGATATTAGGAATGGTCAGAGAGGTTTCCGCGACGTTGGTTGCCAATACGACTTTCCGTTGCTTTTGTACCGTCAGCGCACGATGTCGTTCTTCATCACTGACCGAGGCATGAAGTTTAACCACCATGACATCACTGCTGCTTTGTAGCATCTGCGCGCATTGGGCGATCTCTTTACGTCCTGGGAGAAAAACAAGAATATCGCCATCTTCATCTTCCAGTGCTTCTTTTACCGCTCCGACAACCTCCTGTTCACATCCCTTTTTGTTCGGTAAATAGCGGCTGTCTGTAGAACGATGTGTCACCGTGACTGGAAAGCAACGTCCCTCCGAACTCAGGCGCTTAGCATTCAGGTAACGAGCAAGCTTTTCGCCTTCTAAGGTAGCGGAAGTGACGATCAATCGATGTTGATTTTCTTGCTTCAAAATGGCGGTTAATAGATCAATATCCCAGCGTCGCTCGTGAAATTCGTCCACTATCACGACATCAAAGTCTGCTAGCTTGTTTTCCGAAAACCAACGCAGTGCAACCCCCGGAGTCACAAATACAACTTCGGTTTTTTCATCAAAGTAGGCATGAAGCTTGACCGCGTAACCGACTTTGCGACCTATTGGCTCTCCAGATTGCTCCGCAAGAAATTCAGCCAGCGAGGTACAAGCAATTCGACGTGGTTCAATAACCAGAACGCGTCCGTGTTTTGCCGCCCACATGGGCAAGCGGGTAGATTTACCCGACCCGGTTTCGGCTTCCACCACAAGATGGTTAAGGCTTACATGATGGTCAAACTCGGCTTGCAGGCTGTCGATAGGTAGTTGAAACATAGAAATTGGATTTGATTTGATGATGCAAAACATTATACCCAAGTAAAAAAATCCTGCTTTAGGTATCTCTAAACAACCAATATTGCCGATATTTTCGTCGGTATCTGAATTTTTTTGCGACATTACATTGATGTGCATCAACGCATGTTTACAACTAAATAGTGAACCCGTTAAAATTTGGTGCGCATCCTTCAACCCTACATAAGGCACCCAATGAACAACGATAAACGCCCACTATATATTCCATATGCGGGTCCGGCTCTTTTAGCAACCCCTCTTTTGAACAAAGGCAGTGCATTCTCTGCTGAAGAACGTAGTTCATTCAACTTAGAAGGTCTGCTTCCAGAGTCGACCGAAACTATCCAAGAGCAGGTGGAACGTGCCTACCAGCAATACAAAAGTTTCGAAAGCGATATGGATAAGCACATTTATCTGCGTAACATCCAAGACACCAACGAAACATTGTATTACCGCCTAGTGCAAAATCACATTTCTGAGATGATGCCTATCATCTACACGCCGACTGTTGGCGCAGCATGTGAAAACTTCTCTAACATTTACCGTCGTGGTCGCGGTCTGTTCATTTCATACCCGAACCGTGATCGTATTGACGACTTGCTGAACAACGCAGCAAACCACAACGTTAAAGTGATTGTTGTGACAGATGGCGAACGTATCCTTGGCTTGGGTGACCAAGGTATCGGCGGCATGGGTATTCCTATCGGTAAACTGTCACTATATACCGCGTGTGGTGGTATCAGCCCTGCTTACACGCTACCAATCGTGCTTGATGTGGGTACCAATAACCCGCAACGCTTAGCTGATCCGATGTACATGGGTTGGCGTCATCCTCGTATTACGGGTGCAGAATACGATGCATTTGTAGAAGAGTTTATCCAAGCGGTACAGCGCCGTTGGCCTGATGCTTTGATCCAGTTCGAAGACTTTGCTCAGAAAAATGCGATGCCTCTTCTAGAGCGTTACAAAGACCGCGTGTGTTGCTTCAATGATGATATTCAGGGTACTGCAGCTGTTACTGTTGGTTCTCTACTTGCAGCTTGTAAAGCAGCAGGAACTCAGCTTTCTAAACAACGTATTACCTTCCTAGGCGCAGGTTCTGCTGGTTGTGGTATCGCAGAAGCGATCATCGCACAAATGGTATCGGAAGGAATTTCTGACGAGCAAGCTCGCTCACAAGTTTACATGGTTGACCGTTGGGGTCTGTTACAAGAAGGCATGCCTAACCTTCTTGATTTCCAACAACGCTTGGTGCAAAAGCATACCAATACGAAAGAATGGGAAAATGAAGGAAATGGCTTCTCACTACTCGATGTAATGCGTAACGCGAAGCCAACGGTACTAATTGGTGTTTCTGGTGCTCCTGGCCTATTTAGCCAAGAAGTCATCGAAGAAATGCATAAACACTGTAAGCGTCCGATTGTCTTCCCACTGTCGAACCCAACAAGCCGCGTGGAAGCGACACCGAACGACATCATTCGTTGGACAAATGGTGAAGCACTGGTTGCAACAGGTAGCCCATTTGAGCCAGTGGTTCATGAAGGTCGCACTTACCCTATTGCACAATGTAACAACAGCTACATCTTCCCAGGCATTGGCCTTGGTGTACTTGCTGTCAATGCAAAACGTGTCACTGACGAGATGCTAATGGAATCAAGCCGCGCGCTCGCAACATGTTCTCCTCTAGCAATCAACGGTCGTGGGGCTCTACTTCCACCACTGGAAGAAATCCACTTAGTGTCGAAAAAAATCGCATTCGCCGTTGGTAAAAAGGCAATTGAACAAGGTGTCGCATTAGAAATTACTGATGAAGCATTGAACGTGGCGATTGAACAGTCGTTCTGGCAACCTGTTTACCGCCGTTACAAACGCACTGCGTTCTAAGCTTGAGACAATTCGTTTAATAATTAGCCCCTACCATGTAGGGGCTTTTATTTTTTTATCATCCTAACCAGATTTTGGCATAAATGGGCTTCTCTCTTTTTGTTTCTATCAGATATGATGAGAACTACATTTTTAGTTAAGGATATAAAACGTTTTGTTGTTTTCTCGCATAAGATCAAAGTGGAAGCTGAAATTTTCCTGGAAGCGATTTGCTTTGATTTTGTCGATCTCTGCACTTAGTCTGCTTGTTTCTGTTATAGCCATCGACCGGTGGGTGGTTTTACAAGCCAAAGAGAGCATTTTCACTGAATACGAGCAAATCCCTCAACATGAGGTTGCCGTAGTTCTTGGTACCAGTAAATACATCGGAAAGATCCTCAACACTTACTACACTCATCGCATTAATGCGGCGATTGAGCTTTACAACCAAGGCAAAGTAAAACAGTTTTTATTGAGTGGTGATAACGCCCACCGTTCATACAACGAACCGTGGACAATGAAACGCGACTTACTTAAAGCAGGCGTGCCTGAAGAAGTGATTCACCTTGATTATGCTGGCTTTCGTACCTTAGATTCGATTGTACGAGCAAAAAAAATTTTTGCTTCGGAGCGATTTCTGATTGTGACTCAACGCTTTCACTGCGAACGCGCACTGTTCATCGCTGATGCTTACAGCATTGATGCGCAGTGTCTCGCGGTAGCAGGGCCGACGGCCAACAAGCAAAAAACATCGATGCGTGTTCGAGAACTGCTAGCCCGTGTGAAAGCGTTTTTAGACCTGTACATTATCAATACGCAGCCTAAGTTTCTTGGCCCTCAAGAACCTATCGTCGCAGTAAAAGAGCCAAATAAAGCAGCTAACGAGCCTCTTCAAGTCCCCGTCGAATAGAGGAATAACGTGGCTCACAAGCCTAGTAACATTTCTATAAAACAAATGGGTAGTTTTCTACCCATTTCCAATTCTCAACATCACACTTTCTAATTTGCTCTACGATTCAGGCAAAACTCTTTTTCGCATTCAAAGTAACATTTCATCAATAAATAACTACAAGTCAGTTACTTTGCCATAAAAAAACCGACAAAAGGCAATGCAAAAGGAGCACTACCCATGACCGCACTCGCTGTGACATTGAAGAATTGGTTCTTCACTCGCAACAGCATGATTTTGAACGCGAATATCCTATTGTTCATTATCTTGTTTAATACCTTACCCTTTGAACCACAAGTAGTAACCGGCCTGAGCATCTTAGTTTTTGTTGCTATTTTGTGGCTAACCGAAGCGATTCACGTCAGCATTACTGCGCTGCTCATACCACTACTTGCGGTATTTTTGGGTGTGTTCAACACTCAAGCCGCACTGAATAACTTTTCCAACTCCATCATTTTTCTATTTTTGGGTGGTTTTGCACTAGCTGCGGCTCTACATAAACAAAAGTTAGATCAAGCTATTGCAGATAAAGTACTATTGCTGGCAAGAGGAAAAATGTCTGTCGCTGTATTCATGCTATTTGGTGTGAGTGCTGGCCTGTCAATGTGGATTTCAAACACCGCCACCGCCGCGATGATGTTACCGCTTGTGCTGGGTGTGATGACAAAGCTAGACGCCAAGAAAAACCACAACACCTTTTTGTTTGTTCTACTCGGTATCGCTTACAGTGCTTCAATTGGTGGTATTGCAACACTGGTTGGTAGCCCACCAAACGCAATTGCAGCAGCTGAAGTTGGCCTTAGCTTCACTGAATGGATGAAGTTTGGTGTACCTATTTCCCTAGTATTAATGCCAATCGCTATCCTCGTATTGTACACGATGACTAAGCCTGACCTTAGCCACAAGTTTGACCTTGACCATCAACCAGTCGAATGGACAAACGGCAAAATGATTACGTTGGCGATTTTCTTACTGACCGTAACTTTGTGGATATTCAGTAAGCCTATTAACGCTATGCTGGGTGGCTTCGCGAAGTTCGATACTCTTGTAGCCATTGGCGCCATCCTTCTACTTGGTGCTTCTCGCGCCGTCGAGTGGAAAGATATTGAGAAAACAACCGACTGGGGTGTGTTAATCCTATTTGGTGGTGGTATCTGTCTGAGTAACGTCCTAAAAGCAACCGGAACAAGCGTATTTTTGGCTCATAGCTTGTCAGGCTTCCTTGAGCAAGCCGGTATTCTCTTAACGATTCTTGCAGTGGTTGCTTTTGTTGTCTTCTTAACTGAGTTTGCGAGTAACACCGCCAGTGCTGCGCTACTTGTCCCTGTATTTGCGACCATTGCAGAAGCCTTAGGCATGTCTCCGGTTATTCTCTCTGCACTGATTGCCGTCGCTGCATCTTGTGCATTTATGTTACCTGTTGCAACACCTCCAAACGCGATTGTGTTCGGTACGGGTCATATCAAGCAAAAAGAAATGATGCGAATTGGTTTCGTATTAAACATTGCCTGTATTGCTGCACTAACGCTTTTCGCTTGGTTGTTCTGGTAAAAATAGCAAGTTCGATTAGCACTACACTGCTGCTCACGGTAATCGTATCGATAACCCAAACTTCCCCCCTAAGTGGTGTTCAGCAGTTTCCCTCTTGGTGGCCAGTTGGCCACCTTTTTTCTTTCCTTTTAGTGAACGGCTATCAGGCTTGCTTCTTTTCGCAAGCAAGTAAACCATAATGAGCTTCCACTCGGTTGCGACCATTGCGCTTCGCCTGATACAGCACTTCGTCAGCTCTCGCCATGGTTTCTGAGACGCGTTCATTCTGCATTTGGGCAACGCCAATACTGCAAGTTAATGATTCACCGTGCACCCACAAATGATCCTCCACATTTTTGCGAATCATTTCTGCCTTCTCTAACGCTTGTTCAATATTGGTATCAGGGCAAAATACGACAAACTCTTCGCCGCCCCAACGAACGAGTCGATCGTCTGAGTAAATAGAAGTCGCTACCACCATGACAAATTCGCGCAATATGTCATCCCCCATTTGGTGCCCAAATTTGTCGTTCACCTTTTTAAACTTATCCAAGTCCAAATAGAGAATACTGAAGGTGTTATGCCCCCAGCGAACCTGACGAGATTGTTGTTCCAGCCAGTGTTGCACAGCATATCGGTTCATCGCGCCCGTCAAAGCATCTCGATGCGCTAGCTCTGCAAACTCATAGTTTTGAGCTCGCAAAGTATCATTCACCTTTTCCAAATGACGGTGACGCTTTTGCGCTTTTTCATAAGCCACTCTATTTTTTCGTAACTCATGCAGTGAAAAAGCCAGTCCAAGCGCCATCCAAGAGAGTAATAATGCATACAACAATGTTTCTTGCGCAAGGTAAGCGCCTTCAAACTCAATTTTATCAATCACAATTCTATGTTTACCAAGTGCCGCACCAGACCCAGTTGCAATATCAATACGTGTGATGTTTGAAAATTCAGGTGCAGAGTGCTCAATCGCGACTCCGTTATCTGCTAACCACCAGGTCATCACCTGAAGATTTTTAATCGGAATTTCGACAATATCGCTCGAACCCGACGGAGAAAACTGCATGCCATTATATTTAATGGTGTACTCGTCGTCCGGCTTGGAATACTCAGAATTATAATTGCGAAGATACAAACGTAGGTCGTGGCTAGGGTTAGCCCCTATTCCTGCCTCTTCATATCGCACCTTCAATCGAATCGTATGGTAGTTGGAAAGGTCAATACCCTGTGTTGGCGTTGCTGAATCGGTATAAACCGAGATTCCGCAGTAAGGCCAAGCATACGAGCTCTGCTTTAGTTCACAGCTAAGGACTAGGCTTTGCCGATCGTATGTGATATCTGCCTCACTCACACCTCCTTCACTGGCATCTTTAGTTGCATAGATATTGAAATGCTCAGGTGTAATGGTCAGCTTTCGCGTATCGCCAAGCACACTATAAAGGGCAACCAAACTGATAGTGCAAATAGAAAGAGCAAAGATAAAGTTATGGATCCACTTCATGGGCAAGTGACCTGCTGAGATTATACAATACGTGGGGTTCAATAATTTCAAAAATGAAATCAAGATGATTTATCAAGAAATAAAATCGCTTTTTCATTCAATTCTTAGTTTCGACACATGGTAACGGATTTTGAACCGTTATCACGTTTTAAAATTTCTAAAAAGTGCAGCCCAACTTCTATTTGCGAAGCATTTCACAGCCATAATTTTTAGAAAATAAAACACGATGCATAATAATTTAGTGCAAGACATTTACTTTAAAGCTCCTGTCAACCCTGCATCTCTTCTCCACTTCAGTATATACTGTGCAAAAACACAATAATGAGTAATGTCATGTCATTAATTGCAACTGGCACGCTAAACAAAATGCGTGCTTCTCTGGACGGTGCCGTCAACTACCGTCTTCCTGTCGGTGAGGAAGAAATCGACTTAACTCCTTTTCTGGGTAAAACGCTCACACTGATTCACACTGGCAATATTTTTTGTTGCTCATGTGGAAAGAAAACGAAAAAGAGTTATTCGCAAGGCCACTGTTTTGTATGCATGAAAAAGCTAGCAAGCTGCGACATGTGTATCATGAAGCCAGAGACCTGCCACTACGATCAAGGGACTTGTCGCGAACCACAATGGGGTGAAGAGAATTGCATGGTGGATCACTTTGTCTACCTGTCCAACACATCCAGCTTAAAAGTTGGTATTACTCGTCATACTCAAATCCCGACTCGTTGGATTGACCAAGGCGCGACTCAGGGCTTGCCAATTTTTAAAGTAAAAACTCGCCATATCTCCGGTTTAATTGAAGTTGAACTGGCGAAACATATCGCAGACAAGACCAATTGGCGCACACTGCTAAAAGGTGACGGTGAACCTATGGCATTGCAGGACCGTTTTGCTGAGCTATTGCCTTTAGTCGAAGAGAAAATTGCCGAGATAAAACAGCAATTCGGCGAAGATGCCATTGAAGTATTAAACGAAAGCATTACCGACCTTAGCTACCCGGTACAACAGCACCCAACGAAGATCACTTCGCATAACTTCGATAAAAACCCGGTTGTTACTGGCACTTTGCAAGGCATCAAAGGTCAATACCTCATCTTTGATACCGGCGTTATTAATGTAAGAAAATTCACTTCCTATGAAGTTGAAGTTAGTGAGTAATCGCTTGCAGAACGCGTTGATTCAAATAAAAATGAAAAAAGCTCGATTTTGACTCGAGCTTTTGTTTTTCTATTAGGAAGAAATCGTTAGTTATGCGTCAAGGATGCTTTCTAGCACATCGAATAACATATCGACTTCTTCTATTGTGTTGTAATGCATACAACCAATTCGCACTACACCACCCGATTCTTCTAAACCAAGTTGACGAACTAAGCCCAACGCATAAAAGTGACCATTCCATACACAAATGTTATGTTCACCCAGTGTTTTCGCGATGAACTCTGGAGAATATCGGTCAAACGTTAGCGCAAAAGTTGGCGTGCGGAGTTGGCTATCTTCCTTTGCGATACCGAATAGATTGACACCATCTAATGCATTCAAACGCTGCAAGAAACGCTCACTCAAGCGCTGCTCATGTTGTTCATACAGTTGGTAGCTTTGCTCCAACCGTTGGCGAAGAGGTAAACCGACTTCACCAAATTGAGCCAGATACTCAACCGCAGAAACGACACCAGCAAGACCTTCAAAACTTTGCGTTCCTGTTTCAAATCGACCAGGGCCTATATTAGTGGCAGGCTCGACTTTGTAAGGGCGAATACTGTGGAGCCACTGATCGGCTATGTAAGCAATACCAACGTGCGGTCCGAAAAACTTGTAAGCTGAGCAAGCTAAAAAGTCACAACCTAACGCTTGAACATCAACCAAATGATGAGGCGCATAATGGACGGCATCCACATAAACTTGTGCCCCAACATTGTGCGCCATGCTGACTACTTGCTGTACATCCACAATAGAACCCGTCGTGTTCGATGCATAAGTCACAGCGACAAGGCGCGTTTTATCAGAAAGAAGGCGGCTTAAATGCTCCATATCCAGCGTACAATCTTCTTCGTTGATACGAACTTGATGAACCGTAACGCCTTTATCTTCTGCCGCTTGCTGCCAGCTGGATACATTTGAATAGTGATCCAAAGCGGAGACAATGATCTCATCTCCTGCTTGCCAATCTCGACTAATCGCGCGACTAAGCTGAAAGGTTAGTGAGGTCATATTGGCACCGAAGACAATATTGCCAGATGAAGGGGCATTAAGTAGCGCCTGAGCCGACTCACGCGCATTTTGCATTACGTCAACGGTCACTTGGCTAGAAAAATAATGCCCGCCTAAGTTAGCGTTGAAACGACCTAAATACCCAACCATGCTGTCTAGTACTGGTTGAGGCACTTGTGAGCCACCTGGACCATCAAAAAACGTCACGGGCTTGTCGTTGTGGTATTGAGCCAACGCCGGAAATTGCTCTCTGATCTGATTAAGATTGAAGTTCATTACGCTTATCCGTAGCAGTAAGTACAAATACATCCATATGGCCCGCTTCGTCATCAATAACAGAGCGGATTGGGCACGCGTTATGCCACAGCTTGCTATCAGCCAAGATTGCGACCTCTCCGGTTTCTAGCACTTTACGGAAAAATGGGGCTTGGTTATGGCTGCTGTACAGCATGATGTCGCCACCGATGATGTTATGGCGTCCCACACCAACCATTGCAATGTGATCAAAACCGTCTTGGTGCACACCTTCAGGTGCTACTTGGGTTTCTTCTTCCAGTGCCCTGATACGGATTTGGTGAATTTCTATTTCTTGACCGTTTGGCAGATGATTCACATTGACAAACAATTCACACATTTCCCGAAAGCCATCGCTGGTAAGAATATCCTTCTCAATTGGCTCGAATTGTCTTACTACATCACCTTGAAATCGGTTGATATCAGAGGATTGAACAAAGCTATTTTTATTTAAGTCGATGACTTTGCCGTTATCAAAACCAACCACAGAATAACGTCGTAGTCGATACTGACCATCTGCATGTTCGGTACGAGGCAGTTCTTCAAACGATGGGGAAAGCTGCTCAATTGCTGCCATGCTGAGCTGTGTTAAATGTAGAGTATTCTCACGTGAATGTAACATCATTTGCTCCTTTAATGAGGTACATTAATTAACATTTAATTTACACACTAGGTTACGCAAATATTCTGCAATTACCAGCTTTTAACGTTGATAGCTTCAACAAAACGACGAAAACAACACAACAAACCAAGTCAAACCGCAAAAACAGAGCCATGTTTCAGTTTTACGCTTTGACAACATTTGAAACTAGACTTCTCTACTACGAATAGAATTTTATGCTAGAAGTCAACGTTCTCTATCAATATTTAGTGGGTTCTAATCTATAACCAATTATTCGATCACAATCGTTGTTTATGCTTTTAAAGCACTAAGAATTTCCATACAATCGAGGGAAATGTTACGCCCTTTTTGGAGCCATAATGAGCGACGTAAAACACTGTAAATTATTAATTCTTGGTTCTGGTCCTGCAGGATACACAGCTGCCGTCTACGCAGCGCGTGCAAACTTAAACCCTGTGCTTGTGACGGGAATGCAACAAGGTGGTCAGCTAACCACCACAACTGAAGTTGAAAACTGGCCAGGCGATGCTGAGGGACTGACAGGTCCAGCATTGATGGATCGCATGAAAGAACACGCCGAGCGTTTTGAAACTGAAATCGTATTTGATCACATCAATGACGTAGAGCTATCACAACGCCCATTTCGTTTAAAAGGCGACTCAGGTGAGTACACTTGTGATGCCTTAATCATATCTACCGGCGCATCAGCAAAATACCTTGGCCTTGAGTCTGAAGAAGCATTTAAAGGTCGCGGCGTTTCTGCTTGTGCAACCTGTGACGGTTTCTTCTACCGTAATCAGAAAGTTGCAGTTGTGGGCGGTGGTAACACGGCTGTTGAAGAAGCGCTATACCTATCTAACATTGCGTCAGAAGTTCACCTGATCCACCGCCGCGATTCATTCCGCGCAGAGAAGATCCTTGTGAAACGTCTGATGGATAAAGTTGAAAGCGGTAATATCGTTCTTCATACCGATCGCACTCTCGATGAAGTACTGGGCGACGATATGGGCGTAACGGGCGTCCGCATTAAAGACGTGAACAGCGGTGCGACAGAAGATATCGATGTAATGGGTGCATTCATCGCAATTGGCCACCAGCCAAACACACAAATCTTTGAAGGCCAAGTAGACATGAAAGATGGCTACATCATCGTTCAATCAGGTATTGAAGGCAACGCAACACAAACTAGTATCGAAGGTGTATTTGCAGCTGGCGACGTAATGGACCACAACTACCGTCAAGCGATCACCTCTGCAGGTACAGGTTGTATGGCTGCATTAGATGCTGAACGTTTCTTAGACTCACTTGGTGACAAATAACTTTTCACATTTGTGTCATATCCTTAAAGCCCAGCGGTATTCCCGCTGGGTTTTCTTTTGTATACTACCGCCTCATTAAAACAATTATCATTAAGCCTTCACGATGGATAAGAAAAAGCAAAGCAGCTTGAATAAGTGGCTGAAGCAACAAAGTAAGTTAGCCAAGCGCTGGCTTATGATTGCGATAGGCCTAGGCGTACTTTCAAGCGTGTTTTTATTGGCTCAAGCAGCCCTGCTCGCCTCCATTCTGCACCAGTTAATCATTGACCAAGTCGACAAAGCCGACCTCATTTGGCATTTTGTTGGGCTCGGTGGCACGGTTATCGGTCGAGCTGCTTGTACCTGGGGTCGAGAGCTTGCCGGTTACCGTTGCGGGGAGCAAATTCGAGTTTATATTCGCCAACTCATTTTAGATAAAGTTCATAAACTTGGGCCAGCTTACATCAAAGGCAAACCTGCTGGCAGTTGGGCAACGCTCATCTTAGAGCAGGTAGAAGATATGCAAGATTTCTTCTCACGCTACTTGCCTCAAATGTCATTATCGGTACTAGTGCCTTTCATCATTTTGGTTGTCGTATTCCCAGTAAACTGGGCAGCAGGCTTGATCTTCCTGGTCACTGCACCACTAGTGCCTATTTTCATGGCACTGGTTGGGATGAAAGCCGCAGAAGCAAACCGTAAAAACTTTAAAGCAATGCAGCGTTTGTCGGGTCACTTTTATGACCGCTTGCAAGCAATGACGACCATTCGCTTATTCGATAGAACAAAATCTGAAACTGAAACTCTTAAGGGTGCTTCGGAAGTCTTTCGTACTCGTACCATGGACGTTCTGAAAATCGCGTTTCTGTCTTCTGCGGTGTTAGAGTTTTTCACTTCTATTTCTATCGCAATTACCGCTGTCTACTTTGGCTTTAGTTATATCGGGGAGCTCGATTTCGGCTACTACGGCGCAGGTGTTACGCTCTTTGCTGGTTTGTTCATTCTGATTCTTGCTCCAGAGTTTTATCAGCCATTACGTGATTTGGGCACGTTCTATCATGCGAAACAGCAAGCGGTTGGCGCAGCAGAAAGCATTGTCGAGTTTCTGGATTTGGAAGTCGATCAAATCAAAGATGGTACCCAAGCGTTAGATAAAAACAGCCCTATCCATATTGAAGCGGACCAGTTAACCATTTTTAGTCCGGAAGGTAAGCAGCTCGCAGGTCCCCTATCCTTCTCTCTTGAAGCCAACAAAAGTACAGCGTTGGTTGGACCAAGTGGCGCAGGTAAAACAAGTTTAGTAAACACCATCCTCGGTTTCATGCCTTATCAAGGTAGCTTGAAGATTAATGGTTGTGAATTGTCGCAACTGGATCTAGCCACATGGCGAGAGGCAGTAAGCTGGATTGGTCAAAACCCGATGCTATTACACGGTAGCATTCGAGATAACATCACACTAGGTAAGCACAATATTAAGGATGCAGACGTACATTCTGTGTTGAATGACTCTCACGCTGCTGAATTTGTTGAAATGCATGGGTTGGATTATCCGATATCTGATCGTTCTGGTGGTTTATCTGTCGGCCAAGCGCAGCGTTTAGCACTGGCTCGCGCCATGCTACAAAATGGTCGTTTTTGGTTATTAGATGAACCAACCGCAAGCTTAGATGCTCGCAGTGAAAAACTCGTGATGGAAGGCATTAACAAGTATGCGCATGCCACAACGAATTTGATGATTACTCACCAACTTGCGCCTTTACAAAACGTATCGCAAATTCTTGTTATGCAGGACGGCCAGATTGTTCAACGTGGTGATTACGCCACACTGTCGACAGAAGATGGCTTATTTAAAGACATGTTGGAAGCGAACCTCGCACAACGTGAAACAGACAAGGGGAACTTAGATGCGTGATTTACTCCCTTATCTAAAACTCTATAAAAAACACTGGTTTGGTCTTTCGCTAGGTATGCTACTGGCATTTCTGACCTTAGCGGCGTCTATTGGCTTATTAACGCTATCAGGTTGGTTTATTTCAGCCGCAGCGGTGGCAGGCTTGACGGTTGCTCGTGAGACCTTCAACTACATGTTACCAGGTGCCGGGGTACGCGGCGCTGCAATGGCTCGAACCGCAGGTCGATGGGGAGAACGTGTCGTTAGCCACAATGCAACGTTCAAGCTGCTTACCGATCTACGCATCTTCTTCTTTAAGAAACTTGCACCACTGATTCCGGGTCGTGTTTCTACGATGCGTGATGCCGATCTGCTCAACCGCCTAGTAGCGGACGTAGATGCGATGGATCACGTATACCTTCGACTTATCAGCCCTGTCGTGATTGGTATTTTTGGCATATTGAGTTTAACGGCTGTCCTGGCGTTCTTTGATTGGCATCTCGCCCTACTGCTTGGCTCGATTCTTACCGTCATGTTGTTTGTATGGCCAGTGCTGTTCTATAAACTGGGTAAAAATAATGGCGAGAATCTCACTCATCATAAAGCGCAATTGCGAGTGGCGACACTGGACTGGCTTCAAGGCTACAGTGAACTGAGTATCTTTGGAGCAGAAGAACGTTATCGTAATCTCATTCTAGAGAAGCAGAAGCAGTTGCTGTCTAACCAATTTGTGAACGCGAATTTAACGGGCATGGCTTCAGGCCTGCTTATGCTGGTGAACGGCCTTACACTGGTTGTGATGCTTTGGTTTGCTGCAGACGGCGTAGGTGGTCGTGCTCCTGATCCTTGGATTGCGCTGTTTGCGTTTGCAACCATGGCGAGCTTTGAGATTCTGATGCCTATCGCGGGCGCATTCCAGTATCTCGGTCAAACGTTGACCTCTGCTCGTCGTTTAAATGAAGTAATTTTGGCTGAACCTGACGTTGTCTTCCCTGAGCAGTCGAAACATAAAGACACAACGTTAGACATTGAATTCGACAACATAGATTTTACTTACCCTGACGGTCAGCAAAAGGTACTGAAAGACTTGTCACTCTCACTACCGTTGGGCACTAAAACTGCAATTGTAGGTCAAACAGGTTCAGGTAAATCAACACTGATTCAGCTTCTTTGCCGCTACTGGGATGTTAACCAAGGTGAAGTTCGAATCGGTGGTGCAAAACTGCAAGATTGGAGCGAGTCGGACCTGCGAGCAGCAATGACTGTGGTCAGTCAACGCGTAGATGTACTAAACGGGACACTACGTGACAACTTACTCATGGCCGCTCCGGATGCAAGTGATGAGCAACTGTCTACTATTTTACAAAAAGTCGAGCTTGGCGGACTTCTTGAAGAACCGGGGTTAGACGCTTGGTTAGGCGATGGCGGCCGTCAGTTATCTGGTGGTGAGAAACGCCGAATCGGTATTGCTCGAGCATTGCTACGTGATGCCCCAATCCTACTCTTAGATGAACCGACTGAAGGCCTCGATAAGCGTACGGAACAAAAAGTGATGGCGCTTTTCAATGAACACTTTGCTAATAAGACAGTAGTATTCATTACACACCGACTGATAGAGCTAGAAAGTATGGATAGCATCTGTTTGATGGAACAAGGTGAGATCATCGAGCAAGGCGACCATCCAACGCTACTCGCTCAAAAAGGTCGTTACTACCAGCTATTACAATCTCTATAATTCGATTTTCAGTGACGAGAAGGGCTCATCAAACGATGAGCCCTTTTGTTATTCCTGTATTATTAGTTACCTAATTAAGCACGTATACAGTGCTGATTTACCGACCAGATTTTTTGAGATAAGCCGCCATTTCATCTTCCGGAACCATGCCCCCACCTGTTGCCCAAACAAGATGTGTTGCGTTTTTGAGTTTTTCTTCGTCAAATTTCATTCGAGACTGATAAGCATGGTTATTCGAGACGTGCACTGCCCCAATCATACCGGCTAATGCAGAAGGCTCTAGATTAATACCTTCCAGTTCACTTAACTCACCCAAGTGGTGATACATACGAGCGTCATCAATGGTGTAAAAACCATCAAGTAGCCTTTCCATCGCTCTTCCGACAAATCCCGAGGCACGCCCGACTGCCAAGCCATCAGCGGCGGTGATGTTATCGATACCCAAATCTTGTACCGAAATATCGTCATGCAAGCCTGTATGTACGCCCAACAGCATGCACGGGGAGTGCGTTGGCTCCGCGAAAATACAATGGACATGCTCGCCAAACGCTACCTTCAAGCCAAATGCCACGCCACCAGGCCCGCCGCCAACACCACAAGGAAGATAAACAAACAATGGATGATGCTCATCAACCACGATTCCCAAGTCATCAAACTGCTGCTTAAGACGCTCACCCGCAACAGAGTAACCTAGAAACAGCGTCCGTGAGTTTTCATCATCGATAAAGAAACAGTTGGGATCTTTTTCTGCCTCTTTACGACCTTGCTCGACAGCAATACCATAATCTTCTTGGTGCTCTACGACATTAACACCATGTGACCGGAGCTTATTTTTCTTCCATTCCCGCGCATCCGCAGACATGTGGACTGAAACTGAAAAACCCAGCTTCGCACTCATGATGCCGATGGACATACCAAGATTGCCGGTTGAGCCAACCGCAATACTGTACTGCTTAAAAAACTGCCGAAACTCATTGCTGAACAATTTGCTGTAATCATCGCTTTCACAGAGCAAGCCGGCTTCAAACGCCAACTTTTCTGCATGAGTGAGCACTTCATAAATACCACCTCTCGCTTTGATCGAACCAGAAATTGGCAAATGACTGTCTTTTTTGAGCATTAAATGGCCCAATATTGGTGTGTCGTATTGCTGCTCCAAACGCACTTTCATATTGGGAATATCCACCACTGCGGACTCAATAACGCCACGCGACGTTTCCGTTTCGGGAAACGCTTTCATCAAATAAGGCGCAAATCGTGCTAGCCGTTCACTCGCCGCTTGAATATCTTTTTCATCTAACCCGACATGAGGTAAGCCTTCCTCCAAGGAAGTGATATGGGGGTTAAACCAACAAACCTCTTCAAGATCAATAAGTGCTGCCAAGAGTGGGAACTGCTTAGTCAGCGCTTCAATATTTGCCTTGGTCATTTTACCTTCCTGGAATGATGTGAGTTGAGATAAACAAAAGCGCCGCAATAGCGACGCTTTGGAGAACAAATATCAGTTATCAGTTTGAGCTTACGCGTAGTTTTTCTCAAACTCTTGCATGAAGTCTACTAACGCTTGAACGCCTTCAAGCGGCATTGCGTTATAAATGGATGCTCGCATACCACCAACTGCTCGGTGACCTTTTAGCGCTTTCAGCCCTTTAGAGTCTGCTAGCTCAAGGAAGGTTGCATCCAGTTCAGGCTTAGCAAGTTGAAATGGCACGTTCATCAAAGAACGGTTTGCTGAGTGCACGCCATTACGGTAGAAATCAGACTGATCGATGTAATCATACAGTAGCGCGGCTTTAGCGCGGTTCACTTGCTCAATCGCTTTTACTCCGCCCTGTGCCTTCAGCCATTTGAAAACAAGACCAGACAGGTACCATGCAAAGGTTGGTGGCGTGTTGAACATTGATTCTTTTTCGGCCAAAACAGTGTAATCCAAAATACTTGGTAGTACCTGCTTCGCCATACCTAATAAATCATCGCGCACGATAGCAATAGCAATGCCGGAAGGACCAATATTTTTCTGAGCGCCCGCGTAAATCACACCGTATTTCGACACATCAATTTCACGAGAAAGAATTGTCGAAGACATGTCAGCAACAATCGGTTTGTCGGTGATAGGAAGATCGTTAATCTCAATACCATCAATGGTCTCATTTGGACAGAAGTGAACGTAAGCCGCTTCTGGAGCAATTTTCCATTCACTTGCAGGTAGAACCGCGACTTTCCCGTTGATTTCTGTTTTTGCATCAAACACGTCTGGTTCGCAGTATTTTTTCGCTTCAGCTACCGCGCTTTCAGCCCAATAACCACCATCGATGTAAGTTGCCGTATCGGCATCACCAAGTAAGTTTAGAGGAACAGCAGCAAACTGAGCACGAGCACCACCTTGGCAGAACAGCACTTTATAGTTGTCCGGAATATTCAGAAGATCACGTAAATCCTGCTCGGCTTCTTCTGCAACTTTGATGAACTCTTTGCTTCGGTGGCTGATTTCCATGACCGAAGTGCCAAGACCTTGCCAATCGATTAGTTCCTTTTGTGCTTGCTGCATAACTGCTTTAGGCAGACCTGCTGGCCCTGCACTGAAGTTAAATACGTTGTCCGTATTTTGTTCCATGATGCTCATTGCTCCTGCTATGTAAATATTAAGAAATTAATATCACGTTTTCGCAGTGATAAAAACAAGAAAAGAGGTCTTACGACCTCTTTTTAAAGACTAAGCGTTGAATTGGAACAAATTCGCAACAACACGAATTACTGTTGTTGCATCAAAGCAGGCATAAGTAGAGCCACCAATGGGAACTCATGCCCATTTTCGAACTTCAATTTGCCTTCACCAATTTCTGCTTTTAATTGATAACCGCCCTCTACTTTTTCGATCAACTCCATAATAAGGAGCTCATCAATCCCTTCTTGAATAAATGGGTAATGCGTTACTAATTCATCAGAGAAGTAAGTGCTAAGTTCACCAGTAGTGGCCGTCACCAACTTCATTGGATCTTGAGTAATATGCTCAGTACCTTCAGGGATGGATAGTTGCCACTCGTTGTGGAACTTGCCGTCACCGAACGCGAGTGAAAGCTCGTTCACGGATAAATCAAAACCTTTGCTAAACAGCGTATCGACATGCGGCAATAAATTCGCAATTTCCTGCTCATCTAGCATAGGAGAGCCTTGATAGATAGACATAATTTGATCAAAAGACTGGCTATCCACATCTGCAATTGAGAAATCCAACTTAAAGTTATCGACATCCGTCCCATCAGTTAAACGTAGTTTCTTAGCATCTAGGTTTAATTGACTGTTCAGCTTATCACCAGACTCACTCATCGTAGTGTTACCACGGTAGCTCGCATTTTCAATCAAAAAGACAGGCGTTAAGTTCGCATCAACCACATCTAGCTTCTCTAGAGAGAAAGATTGCTCGCCTAACCAGTAGCCTTTTGCTTGCTTTCCTTTACCTTGCCCTGTCAATGCATTCAGATGAAGCTCTTCACCGTTTTCAAAATCCACTTGAACAGAAGGAACGGAAACTTGGTAATTGAGATCACCCAATACCGTCACATCACCTGTTACTTTTGCAGGGCTTGTAGAAACAGAAACGCCTTGCGCTTCGTTACGATAATGCCAACTGTCTAGGTCGAGGATAAATGCTGTATTGCCATTTAGTTGAGTCTGGCTATGCATCGTGAGAGGCAAAAAGTCATTGTCCACCAATTTTGAATCTGCTGTTAGGCTTGTTAGACCGTGGCTAACATCACTGGTTACGTCAAACGTCGTTGGCATACCATCACGCTCTAACTGCGTTTTAAGCTCAGGATCAACAACTGAATAACGAGTCAGCACGACTGAAGACAAATAGCCACGCTGATACTCGACCACTTCGCCTTTAATCATTTCATCATTCATATTGGTAATACCATCTTCAATGATGGACTGACCAATTTGTCCGACAGCCAATGGCCAACACAGTGCTAATGAGATAGCACCACCAATGGCGCCGATTTTTTTAAGATTTTGCATAACGTCACTTATTAGATATTTTCGGTCAGTCTACCCCAAACCACCTGCGGAGAAAACATTGAGACAAATCAGACTATTGATGCTTATTCTAGTCCATTAATCAGGAATCATACTTGGCTCCCACTCATCATGTCCTTTTATTGTTAAAGTTTGCGTGGCGAAGTTTTAACCGGAGCTAAAACATCTGTGAATCGTTATGCTGTGTTGTGTCTCGACAACAACCCAATCAGTGCTGAACAGTTTCGATTGGAGCTGTCTGCCTTCTCAAGTAAGTTTGATATTTTTTCTGTCGAATCGATAGAAGAGGCTCAAAGCGCTTTAGAGTATCTAGAAGAAAGAGAACAGACTGTTGCTTTAGTTATAGCGAGCCATCACGCTCATTTTAACGGCGTGGATTTTCTTATTGGTTTAGACCGGATGCCACATACCGAGCAAGCAAGAAAAATTCTTATTAGCTGCTCGTCTGATATAGAGGCAATTCTCACTGCCGTTAATGAGGGCAGGCTCGACCACTGCCTCACTAAACCTTTGCCAGATCACGTCTTATTTAACACAGTGCAAAAAGAGCTGACCCAATTTATCTTGCGAAATGGCAAAGAAGACCTGCTAAGTTACAGTCAGATATTGGATCATCACAGCTTGTTGCGAGCGCACATCAATAACCAGATGAGCCATTATCAAGCCGGATTCTTACACGACTACCACTCGATGTCTGATGCCGAGTTAGCCGAGCAAGTGATCTCCGCTCTCCAGCAATTTTTCAAAGATAATGACGAAACAAGAGCTTGCCGTACATACTCACCTGAACACTTATTAACCGTGGAAGGCGAGCCAAATTGCTTTTTGTGGTTTATCACCGAAGGTGAAGTGGCTCTGTACAAGCGCGATGAGCAAGGCATGCAGCGAGAGGTTGTACGCCATAACAAAGGGAATATTGTCGGAGGCATGTCGTTTGTTACTGGGGAATGTTCTTTCTCGACAGCTCTAACACTAACCAAAACAGAAGTTATCAAACTCGATCGCAACGTATTCAATAAAGTGATGCAAAGCGACTCAAACTTACTGCCTCTTTTTACAAACTTGCTTTTACGCCACTTCAACCGCCGATTGCAAAGAAGCATCAACACCAAACTGCAACTTCAAAAAACGCTCGAATCTTTAGAATCAGCCCACCAGCAGCTCATTGAAAGAGAAAAAATGGCGATGCTTGGTCAATTGGTTGCTGGAGTGGCCCACGAACTAAACAATCCAGTAGCCGCGATATTAAGGGGCGTAGAGAATTTAACGCATACACTAGAACGATTACTTAACGATGCGCCTAGTTCCGATATACAAAGCAAAGGCATTGAATTACTGAGCAAAGCGCAAACCTCAAAACCCGCTTCAACCGCCGAGCTCAGATCACGCGTAAAAGCGCTTAGCCATATACTTCCAGACAGAGCATTAGCAAAGAAAGTGGTGAGCCTTGGTTTAGAATCCGATCACGAGCTACTTACCCAACTAACGAGAAAGCAGCAAGCGTCTTATCATGCCCTCAATACACTTGAGCAATACCACAAAGCAGGTTCTACACTTCGCTCAATTAATGTCTGTGCAGCACGAATTGCTGATATGGTAAAAAGCCTGAAAGGATATGCTCGGTCAGATGATGAAACCCTGCACTATGCCGATATTCATGAGGGTATTGAAGACACCTTGGTGATTTTCGAGAACAAACTAAAAATGCACCAACTTTCAACCGACTATGCAAACTTGCCTTCCATCCTTTGTCAACCGATCGCACTCCAACAGGTGTGGACGAACTTGGTCTCTAACGCCATTGACGCATTTCCAGAAAAAGGGGTGTTAAACATACAAACACGCCTTGTAGAAAAAGAGCACACACATTATGCCGTTATCTCATTTGAAGATAATGGATGTGGCATTCCTGAGTCGCAAAGAGACGCCATTTTCGAGCTGAACTTCACCACAAAAAAAGAAGGTAACTTTGGCTTAGGCATCGGGCTGTCCATCTGCCAGCAAATCGTAACAGCACACAGAGGGTGGATTGACGTCGAATCAGAGATCGGCCAGTTCACACGAATGACCGTCTGGTTACCAGTCATCGAAGAAGGAGATGAAACATGACCAAGTATCTAATTTTATGTGTCGATGACGAACGAGAAGTCTTGGATAGCGTGCTCCAAGATCTTGCTCCCTTCGAGGAGAACTTTGTCGTCGAAGGAGCGGAATCGGTGACTGAAGCTCGGCAAGTGATTGATGAGATGGCGGAAGAAGAAGTTCAGCTTGCGCTCATTTTATGTGACCACATTATGCCGGAACAAACTGGGATCAGCTTCTTAATCGAACTCAGTCAAAATGGTGACACAAAAGCAGCGCGCAAAGTTTTACTCACAGGACAAGCTGGTTTGGAAGACACCGTAGAAGCCGTAAATAACGCGAGTCTCGATTATTACATTGCCAAACCTTGGAAAGGCGAAGCATTGAGAAAGGCAATCGTGTCTCAGCTTACCGCGTTTGTGATTGAGAATGATGATAACCTGCTATCCTGGACTCAAATCCTTGATTCTGAGGCAGTCCTCAACGCCATGGCAGAAAGAAGAGCAAGCTTTGGCGAGTAATAAAGTGTTTGGTTCTAACTTGAACTCAACGATGCTCATTGAACCACCTTACCTCGCATAGTAGAACGAGGTTAGAAAAACATCGTTACTTGTTCGAGTGAAATTCTCGGACACTACGTATATGGCGTAGTTTTTGCTTAAACCAAGGAACTATTAAGTTAATTGACAAAACATCGACACATTTTTGTTGGTCGTGGACCTTCCTTTTTATTATGATGTCGGACAAATCAGATTACGGTTCAAGTGGTTGCTTGAATCCATGGAAATAATGAACAAGGTTTATCGTTAGTTATGCGTAAAACACTATTAGCCGCTGCCTTACTAGTGGCATCAAGCCATGCCCTAGCTGCAAACGATCGCAATGCGCCAGCAACTATGAGCAACTTTAGCTACGACTATTTCGAAGCACGTATTGGCGCAAGTCCTGTGACATTTGGTGCTGGATTCAGCAAATCAATTCACCCGAACGCGCATGTTATTGCTCGTATTGACTCTGAGTTTGAAAGTGATTTTGACTCAGCTGCAGGCTTTGGCTTCCATTCTCCGCTAAACAACTGGGCAGATCTTACTGGTGAAATGCTAATGCGCGTTGTGCAACCTTCGAATGAGAGCAGCACAGATGTTGGTATGGAGCTTAACTTAGGTGTTCGCCAATGGTTGGGCCCTCAATTAGAAGTAGGCGGCAAAGTCGGCTACGTTTCTATCGATAACGATGACGATTGGACTGGCTCTGCCTACGCTCGATTCCACTCAACAGAGCTTTTCTCTTTGGGTGCTGAAGCACGTATCAACGATTTTTACGGTGATCAGGTAATGTTCACTACGCGTTTTAAGTTTTAAGATTTGTGCTGTAAGAAAAGAGCAAATTAAAAAAACAAAAACCGAGGTCTCTGCCTCGGTTTTTTTGTCTAATTTAATGACTAACTCAATGAAGTGGTAAAAAACTTCAACGTCCTTTTTCCGCTTTTCACACTTGCCTTTACGACCCGCTAACTCCATCGAAACGAGTCAATCATTGTGCGATCAGCTTCGCTTAGTCACACAGTGCCAATAACTGTTTTTTACGCGGCTCTTGGATCAGTTTCCAATGTACGCCATCAGTTGCACCAGCAAATTTCCACAGTAGCTTTACATCAACATCATTACCGTAAGCCGTTTTAACTTTGTTGAAGACTTTTACAGGTCCAAGTTCTAAAAAGGTTTCTACGTCATCAACACCGGCTTTCTTGACCATACGTTCAAGGGTTAGTTGCATGTTGGGTAAGTCTCTTAAGCGCCTACTGGCAGAGGACTTTTGATATTTCTGTTCCTTAATTGAGTATTCAATTGATTTCTGTACCAGTTCATCAAGCCCTACATATCCGGATTCGAATAAATCGGTTACATCATAATAATTTACGGTTGCCGTCGTCTGTTTTTTGACGTGCTTATACTTCTCACAGCTCAGTTGAGTAAACACTTCATCTAGCCCATTACCACCACGTAAGTAGCAGCAATCATTGCTGACAAGCGCAAACATAGCATCATCGGTGAATAAACCAATACCACCGAACATAGAACGTTTTTGGTACTCACTGAAGGTGCGTACATATTTAAAAAAAGCTTGGTCTGTCATGTCCATTGACCTCTTTAATCTGAATAAATTACCCCGATTAGCGATGTCACCAGATAAACAGCAGCTTATAGCGAATTATAAATGTCGATTTGTTGGCGATATTTTTGTGAGTTGTGCTCACCAACTTGCTTAATCATACTTAACGTTGAAAAATAAGTTAGGACATAGGTCACATATAAAAAAGTATAAATTCTGCATACGTGATTAGTTTCACACTTATTATTCGTGTGGTGATATTTTTTTGACGCATAGCATGCCTAAAACGCGCCATCATTATGATCTCGCTGGCAATTACGGGCACATAATACGCATTTAATTGATAAAGAATACGCTGTAAGGGTACACTGTACGAAAGATCTCAAGTACAGCGTCACAATGGAACATTTATCATTTTTTTGGCTGCCAAATAATAAAGATAAGCTTATAAACGCACTGGAATCCGAGTTTGCTCAGCTGGTAGAACAGTCCATCTCCACGGGTAAGATTTCGTTACCTCCTATTCCTGATGTCGTGCTTAAAATTCAGCAGTTATGTGTTGAAGAACACACCACGATTGCCGATGTTGCTAACTGTTTATTGGAAGATCCCGGATTAGCAGCGGTCGTTTTACGAGTCGCTAACTCTGTGATTTTCAATCGCAGAAATATCACCTGCAACGACTTAACTACAGCGGTATCTCGTCTCGGAATACTTCGTGTACGTGATATTGTTACCGCACAAGCGATTGAGCAACTTAAACACTCAGTTAATCTCACTAAAGAATGCAATGCCATCTTGGTGAAGAGTGCCGCGATATCGCGTGAGCTCGGTGCCGTCATGGTGATGTTGGTTCAATCGTTTCGTAGCCACGAGCCAGGCACTTATGGTCATCTAGAGCAAGAAAAGGCGTTATTGGTCGGTCTATTAGCCGATATTGGGTTATTTTGCCTAATTAATGAGTACCACTTGTACTTAGATAGGGGCAATTACTTAGACCCAGATATTGCATTGCAAATCTTCCAAACACGTTGTTCTGCCACAAGTAAACTAGTGCTTGAGCGTTGGGGATTTGACAACGACTTCAGAGAAGTATCCTCAAACGAAAAATACGAGTTAACGCGACCAGAAGTGAGTTATCTTGACATCGCTAGAATTGCGCATCATTTATTGATGTTCCGCAATCACGATGAACGCATTGACGAACATGAAGTTGAATTCAACGTAACTGGTGCAGAAGTCTTGTATGAACTTAGTAACATGAGTGATACTGACTTCAATGATCAAATCCGTGCTGTACTCAATGCAAGCGGTTTGTAATTTATCGCTTTCTGATAATACCTTATCCGCGATAAAACGATTCGCTCAAGGCTGAGCTGTGTGTGGTGAAATGTCTCTAATTTCAACCGATAGATAATTTGATTTATGCGTGTTGATGTTATCTCAAAAAGGAATCATTGAGCTTTATGTTCTCAGGGATGCTATTTATTTTCGCTCCGCTTGTGGTGGGGTATCTAATTCCTATATCTCGATCTTCGTTATTGGAGAAGATCAATCAGTCAACGTCCTACCTTATTTACGTCATTTTGTCGTTGATGGGTCTTAGTTTGGCGGCGCTCGATAATTTAAGCAGCAACTTACAAAGTATTCTCCTCTATGCGAGTACGTTTTTTTTGTGTCTAAGTGCCTGCAACCTGTTGGCTCTGCCTATTATTGATAAAATTATTCCACTCCAGACCAATCAAAATCAAAAGAAGCTACCGTTATCTTCGATGGCTTTAGAGTCTGTTAAGCTTATCGTGGTCGTTGGCGGCGGGTTAGTGGTTGGCCTGCTGTTACCCATTGATTTGAGTTGGGTAGATACAGCAAGCGAATGGATACTCTTTCTACTTCTATTTTTTATTGGTATTCAGCTGCGCAATAGTGGACTTACTCTGCGTCAAATCCTATTAAATAAACAAGGAATGGCCATTGCGGCTGCTGTCATCGCAACATGTATGCTTGGTGGCGTTCTTGCAGCGGTGCTTTTGGATCTTCCTCTTTATCAAGCACTCGCAATGGCTTCAGGTTTTGGCTGGTATTCACTCGCAGGTATTTTAATGGGTGACGCTTTTGGTCCGGTATTTGGTGGCGCGTCGTTCTTGATTGAATTAATGAGAGAGCTAGTCGCACTGGTTGCCATTCCTCTCTTTATTCGTAGCTATCCGTGCACCGCAATTGGTTACGCCGGTGCAACAGCAATGGACTTCACCCTACCCGTTATTCAAACCACCGGTGGTGTGCGTTGTGTTCCTGTTGCTATCGTAAGCGGCTTTATTTTGAGTTTATTGGTACCAGTTATGATGCTTTTCTTTGTATCACTTGCTAGCTAGATCTCAGGTTTTCGCTTTAACATCCATTACAATACGGCAAAAATTTAAATACCCAGTTAACGTCAAAGTGGTCAATATTTTTTGGCAAGACCCCTCTTTCTTTTCGTCATTCAGCCCAACGATTTGTCACGACCAAATAGAAAGAAGGGAGAAACATCAACTGATGTGCATTGCGTTAATAAAGGGATAACAACCAGAAGGAAGAAGAATGAAACGCTTTGTCGTTGCAGCGCTCCTCGCTACAAGCTCAACTTTTACGCTTGCCGCAGATCAACAATGTCTTGCTAGCAAATACGATGGCTACGTCGATGCCTCACTACAGTGGTATCAAGATCTTGTTGATTTGACGGTTACCCAATATCCAGATCTGAAAGAAGTTAGTCAATGGTTCTTGGATGGACGTAAACATCACTTTGAATTAAACCGCGAAGCGGTTCACTACTTTCTAGAGAACGACCCTAGCCGCGTTGCGACGGAACAGCCAATCGAAGCATGGTTAAAACTAGAGCAACATGACGTTAAGCAGTTAGCGACCCGAAGCGATAAGTTAGGTGAAGTTGCAAAACAGACATTTAGCGACCGTCAATCAACTAACCACCCAAAAAACTACGAGCTTCGTTCAGCATTCGCTGATCTGCTTAGTCATCCCCAACAAATTGATACCGCACTTAATAAGTACAATCAGTCAATAGAAAAGATTGAAAAGCAGAAATGTGACTAAGATTGCTCGCATTAGTCGTTGATTAGAATTCGATAACATCAGAGTGTTTTAACGTTCTCAATCTAGAATTTTTTAATGTGAATATCGTAACCTTCACCTAAAATTTTCATTTCTACAACTTGGGTTTCAACAATTAAAACGGGACTTTGCGCCCGTTTTAGTTTAGATTGTGCCGCTCGCATTACCAAAATAACTACAAAGATTCTTTGCTATGGTTAAGGAACAAAAAACCGCTGATGTTAGCTTTGAGAGCTTGCTAAAGATCTTCACTGTCCCAGAAGGTCCGGACTCAACGTTAACTAAAATTGACGAGAGCCTCTCGCGAAATCTAAATCAATTTCTTCGTGAACACATCGTGGCAGAAGAAAAGCCTTTACGCGAAATCGAAAAAGACTTTTCTTCTGCTCAGATTCCTGAGCAGCCAGAGTTTGTGTCAGATCATACAGAGCACTTACTCGACACTTTGGTGTCGCACTCAGTTCACACATCTTCACCAAGCTTCATTGGTCATATGACATCGGCACTGCCTTATTTCTTGATGCCACTTTCAAAGATCATGATCGCCTTAAACCAAAACCTGGTAAAAATAGAGACTTCCAAAGCCTTTACGCCACTTGAGCGTCAAGTTTTGGGTATGCTGCATCGCTTGATATATGGTCAGAATGATACTTTTTACAATCAGTGGATGCACAGTGCAAACCACTCATTAGGCGCATTTTGTTCCGGCGGCACCATTGCCAATATCACTGCGCTTTGGGTAGCACGTAACAAAGCGTTAAGAGCCAATGGCTCATTTAAAGGCGTTGAGAAGGAAGGCCTTTTTAAAGCCATGAAGCACTATGGCTATGATGGCTTAGCGGTGCTAGTGTCTGAGCGTGGTCACTACTCCCTTAAGAAAGCAGCCGATGTATTAGGGCTAGGCCAAGAGGGCTTGGTTGCGGTTAAAACCGATGCCAACAACCGTATTATTGTCGACGACCTTAAAGCGAAAATTGTTGAGCTCGAAAAACAAAACATCAAACCTATTGCTGTTATTGGTGTGGCTGGCACAACAGAGACAGGTAATGTTGATCCATTGCCTGAAATCGCTGAAGTCTGCCAAGCCCACGGCTGTCACTTCCATGTGGATGCCGCATGGGGTGGCGCAACACTTATGTCTAACCATCACCGTCATCTTCTTAAAGGTGTGGAAATGGCAGACTCAGTAACTATTGATGCACACAAGCAGCTCTATATCCCGATGGGCGCTGGTATGGTTCTGTTCAAAGACCCTGACGCAATGAAATCCATAGAGCATCACGCTCAATATATATTGCGCAAAGGTTCAAAAGACCTAGGCAGCCATACACTAGAAGGCTCACGTTCGGGCATGGCGATGTTGGTCTACGCCGCAATGCACATCATAAGTCGCCCAGGTTACGAGCTTCTGATTGACCAAAGCATTGAAAAAGCTCGATACTTTGCGGATTTAATCAAACAGCAAGATGATTTCGAGTTAGTTTCTGAACCAGAGCTTTGTCTGCTCACATACCGTTATTTGCCGCCATTCATCCGTGAAGCATTAGCACAAGCAGAAGGCTCACAAAAAGAACAACTGAATGAGCTGATCAATGAGTTAACACAGTTTATTCAAAAGCGTCAGCGCGAAACGGGCAAATCGTTCGTTTCACGTACAAGACTGAACCCAGACCAATGGCAACGCATGAATACGATAGTGTTTCGAGTGGTTTTGGCAAATCCACTGACCACAAAAGAAATTTTGAGCTCAGTGCTTGATGAACAACGCGAAATCGCCAAGCAAGCACCAAATTTGATGAAAAGAATTCAACAGCTGGTTGTTGATATTCAATCGTCTTAACGGCCAGATCGAGTTACATCAATTTGAAATTTTTTTTCGTTTTGATGTAACTCAAACATCATTATCGTGCGACTAGCGCAACAAAACTTCGTTTACACATCCAATTCTGTAGTTTTTACAACATTTTGTTTGAGGCCTGTCAAATTCTCACTAAATAGTACCCGTTATTGGTTTAGACTGATTGAAGATCAGGTTTATACTGATTCTATGGCGCTGGTTGTTTTCGTTAACGCCCCACTCTACTCCGGAATCTTCGTGTTTCCTTTCGTTAGCAGAGCCAGCGAGTTGTTCTCTATACCCTCGTGAACACTATGAATACATTAGAAAAAATTCAAAAAAACCTGGAGAATTTCAGTAAGTCAGAGCGCAAAGTTGCGGAAGTAATTATGGCGTCTCCACAAACTGCAATTCATTCAAGCATTGCAACGCTGGCTAAAATGGCCGACGTTAGTGAGCCCACTGTAAACCGCTTCTGTCGTCGTCTGGACACCAAGGGCTTTCCAGATTTTAAGCTTCACTTGGCACAGAGCCTAGCCAACGGCACCCCTTACGTTAACCGTAATGTGGAAGAAGACGATGGCCCAGACGCGTACACCCATAAGATTTTCGAATCGACGATGGCGTGTTTAGATGTCGCGAAAAATAGCCTAGATCCAATGCAAGTGAACCGTGCGGTCGATTTGCTAACGCAAGCGAAGCGCATTTCATTCTTTGGCCTTGGTGCATCATCTTCTGTTGCCCGAGACGCACAAAACAAGTTTATTCGCTTTAATATTCCAATTACTTGTTTTGAAGATATTGTTATGCAGCGCATGAGTTGTATCAACTGCAGTGATAATGATGTTGTGGTTCTTATTTCTCATACCGGTCGAACAAAGAGTCAGGTAGAAATAGCGAACCTTGCTCGTGAAAATGGCGCAACGGTTATTGCGATTACAGCGAAGGATTCTCCTCTAGAAAAGGCAAGCTCGCTGGCCATCACGCTCGATATTCCAGAAGATACCGACGTTTACATGCCAATGGCAAGCCGAGTTGTACAAATGACAGTGATTGATGTGCTAGCAACTGGCTTCACTCTTCGCCGTGGTACAGGTTTCCGTGAGAACCTAAAACGCGTAAAAGATGCGTTGAAAGACAGTCGCTATGACAAACTAAGCCAGTACTAAGCACTAAAGCTTAGTCAATACTTTATCTAGGGGAGCTCAAGGCTCCCCTTTTGTTTTAATGCTGCTAAGGGAGCAATCACCCTAAGTCGTTGACACTCGATAAGTCCGTTCTTGATTCCAGTACTTCAACAGAACTGACATGTTGTGCACTCTCAGCTGCGCACTCTCCGCTACAATCACAGACTTGCTGTAATATGTGTATCAAACGTTCCTGATTAAGAGGTAAAGGATTCCCTTTGATTGCCATTGATTTAAGCGCATCATTCGCCACTTGCTCAAAAGAGGTTTGGCATACTCCAAATTGAGCCAGTAGCGGTAACGCTAACTTATCTAGCACCATATTTACCCAAAGAATTCCATCGTGTTCGTTAGCATTTACTCGCTCAGTGACTAATTGGGCCAGCTTGCGATAACGACTTATCACATCATTCCTACCCGCGAGTTTAGCGGCGTTAATGTTCTCCTGCATCACGTGCGGAGCTAGGCGAGCCGTAATAACGCTATGGGGGGCGTCTAACTTGCCTCCTAACGCCGATGCTAACCCATGAGCGGCACCTAATTTGGCATTAGTAATCGCCATACCACCAAGCAATGCAGCGAACGATAAATCAGAGCGCGCCTTATGATTATCTTGCTTACAAGCGGCAATCACTGAACGGCTTAAACGGCGTAGCCCCTCTTCGCAGACCATATCAGTAAGAGGGTTTGGCTCACCACACACATACGCTTCCATTAAATGAGTGAACGCATCCATTGCGCCACGTCCAGATGTGTATTGGTCGGTCCCGTAAGTAAGTGTCGGGTCTACAATGGCAACGTCTGCGAGCATATCAGGGCTTCGAAGACTCACTTTCACTTTATCTTGTCCAGATTTCAGCACAGCATTTCTGGTCACTTCTGAACCGGTGCTTGCTGTCGTAGGAATTGCAATAAAATGAAGAGGCTTTGCTTTTAAAGGGACGCTTCTTCCTACCACTTCTACGTAATCGTAAACATTGCCTTGATTGGGAATAATGGCAGCTAAGGCTTTGCCCATATCGATGACGCTGCCACCACCTATCGCAACCACCATATCAGGTTGGAATTTTCTACCGAGCACTGCGGTCTCTTCTACCATCGTGATGTATGGTTCACCAACGATAGCTACGTGCTGGTAACGCATATTTTGAGCTTTAAGATATTGGATAATGGGGGCGGCTCGTTGGGTATCCTGCCCAGTAACCAGCAAAACACTGTAGCCAAATTGGTTAATAACGGATAATGAAGATTGAAGTGCACCTTCACCAAATATAATCCTTGTTGCAGTCATAAACTGAAACATACACACCCTCCCAAAAGAATATACCCAAATAACCTCTCGCCCTCTGATTTAACACTTATGTAAGAGTTGAAGTTATTTGCGTATAGCCAAAATAGATTGCTATTTTTTTAAACAAAAAAAATTGACCAATTCCACCTTGCCATCATTAACCCTTTAGAATGTATGTTTTTTATGCGTCACTTCACATACTTCAGAGCCGTAAAATAAGAACGCGCGTTTAGTTTTTATTCGATAGATTTCACCTATAGAACCAAGAGGTAATTGCCGCTTTATTTCCGTATCTGGATCGGGCATAGTTACTCCAACAAAAGAAAGCGCACTCAGCCGCTATGTTTTGTACGCTTTCAAAAAAGAATAGATTTAGGAGAAATAAGATTATGTTCGTTGTTATCTTTGGTCGCCCTGCATGTCCTTTCTGTGTTCGTGCAAAAGAGCACGCAGAAACGCTAAAAGCAAAACGTGATGACTTCAACTACCGTTACGTTGATATTCACGCTGAAGGTATTTCTAAAGCAGATCTTGAGAAAACAGTTGGTAAACCAGTTGAAACCGTTCCTCAGATCTTTATCGACCAAGAGCACATCGGTGGCTGCGACGAGTTCGAAGCATACGCGAAAGAGCACCTAGGTCTATTTGACGAGTAATAAAGACTGTTTTCAAAAAAGCCGCTTCATGCGGCTTTTTTATTATTTTTCAGCTGGTTATTACGTTAAGTCAACTAATGGTAAAACCTAAAAAAATTCACTTATCTTTTTGCTATATTTAGTTACAATTCACAGTTCTTAATCTTTTTTGGCACACACTCTACCGAGCCACACAGTGAACATAGACGTCGTATACCTTCTCGAGCAAAACCCTATCCTTCTAATCTTCGTCGTATTAGCCATTGGCCTTGCCATCGGAAAAATTCGATTTGGCAAATTACAACTAGGTAACTCTATTGGCGTTCTTATTACCTCTTTGGTAATGGGCCACCTTGGTTTCTCATTTAATGCAGAAGCTTTAACCATTGGCTTTATGCTGTTTATCTACTGCGTTGGCATTGAAGCTGGACCAAACTTTTTTGGTATATTCTTCAGAGATGGTAAGCATTATTTTATTTTAAGCATGACTGTTCTCGTGTCTGCGGTCAGCTTAACGTATGGCTTGAGTCACTATTTCGGCCTCGATTTTGGCTTATCCGCCGGTATGATGGCAGGCGCATTGACCGCAACGCCAGTACTGGTTGGTGCACAAGATGCTCTTAACTCTGGCCTTGCGACTATACCGCGGAATATGGAATTTTCTCTGGTATTAGAAAATCTATCCGTAGGCTACGCGATGGCTTATCTGGTCGGCTTAATTAGCATGATCATGTTTGCTAAATTGTTGCCAAAACTGCAAAAACAAAACCTTTCTGATTCCGCGCAGCAAATCGCACAAGAGCGTGGCCTTGGAAATTCAAGCCAGAGAAAAGTGTATTTACCCATTATTCGAGCTTACCGAGTGGGCCCAGAGCTAATTGACTGGACTGATGGTAAAAACTTGCGAGAACTGGGTATTTATCGTCAAACTGGCTGTTACATTGAACGAATCCGTCGCAATGGTATTCTCGCCCACCCAGATGGTGATGCTATCTTGCAAGAGGGAGATGAAATTGCACTGGTTGGCTTCCCTGACAGCCATGCTCGCTTAGATCCTAGCTTCCGTAATGGTAAAGAAGTATTCGACCGTAACTTGCTTGATTTGCGCATCGTTGAAGAAGAAATCGTCGTAAAAAGTGACGCTATCGCTGGTAAGCGTTTATCGGATTTGAATTTGTCTGAGTTTGGCTGTTTCTTAAACCGCGTAGTTCGCGCTCAGATTGAAATGCCTATGGACTTAGACATTGTGCTCGCTAAAGGGGACGTCCTTCAAGTGAGCGGCGAGAAAAGCCGAGTACATGGACTGGCGGAAAAAATCGGTTTCATCTCGATCCACAGTCAAATGGCCGATTTGCTCGCTTTTTGTAGCTTCTTTATTTTGGGTATTCTGTTTGGCCTCATCACAATGACGTTCGGTCAGGTGTCTTTCAGTTTGGGTAATGCGGTGGGTCTTCTGTTGTCCGGTATTACGCTTGGTTTCTTACGAGCAAATCACCCTACTTTCGGTTATGTCCCACAAGGGGCGCTGAATATGGTCAAAGATCTAGGGTTAATGTTCTTTATGGTCGGAATTGGTCTAAGTGCAGGTGGAAAGATGTTCGAGCACCTAACGCAAGTAGGACCAAAAGTCATTGGTTTGGCATTTATTGTCAGTGTTGTGCCTGTAGTTCTGGCTTACTTAGTTGGCGCACACGTACTCAAGATGAACCGTGCCCTGCTCTTCGGTGCCATTATTGGCGCCCGTACTTGCGCTCCGGCTATGGATGTCGTTAACGACTACGCTAAGTCCACCATCCCTGCCCTTGGTTATGCGGGTACCTATGCGATTGCGAATATTTTAATGACGTTAGCTGGTACGATTCTGATAATACTAAGTTAATACTCACTTTGACTATGAAATATAAAAAGGCGCTCAATGAGCGCCTTTTGTTTATTGGTTATCTAGTCTGTGATTCGATTAGATTTGAATGAAGTCTGCTTCAACTGCTGGATTCACATCCGCTTCGTAATCTACGCCTTCAACGCCGAAACCAAATAGTTTCAAGAACTCTTCTTTGTACTCAACGTAGTCAGTCAGCTCTTTTAGGTTCTCAGTCGTAATTTGAGGCCATAGCTCACGACAGTGCTGCTGAATGTCGTCACGAAGTTCCCAGTCATCCAGACGTAGGCGGTTCATCTCATCAACTTCTGCCGCGCTACCGTCTTCTTTGTATAGACGTTGGCTGAACATACGGTAGATTTGTTCCATACAGCCTTCGTGTACACCTTCTTCGCGCATTTTCTTGAATACCATTGCGATGTACAGTGGCATAACAGGAATTGCAGAACTCGCCTGAGTTACAACAGATTTAAGTACCGCAACATTGGCACTGCCGCCTGTTGCTGCTAACTTGTCGTTTAGCGCTTTCGCTGCACGGTCTAGGTCCATTTTTGCTTTACCTAGTGCACCATCCCAATAAATTGGCCAAGTTAGTTCAGTACCAATGTAGCTGTACGCGACGGTCTTACAACCTTCAGCAAGAACACCAGCATCAGACAACGCATTGATCCAAAGTTCCCAATCTTCACCGCCCATTACCGTGACAGTGTCTTTGATTTCTTCTTCTGTTGCTGGCTCAACGCTAGCTTCGATGATCACATCTTTGTTGGTATCAACAGCCGTTGATGTGTAAGTTTCACCGATAGGTTTAAGAGATGAACGAACTAATTCACCAGTTTCTGGCATTTTACGTACTGGAGATGCCAGTGAGTAAACCACCATATCGATTTGACCTAAGTCTTCTTTGATCAGCTCGATAGTTTTCTGTTTCGCTTCATTTGAGAAAGCGTCGCCGTTTAAGCTTTTTGCGTACAGACCTTCTTCACGCGCTAGCTTTTCAAAAGCAGCCGCATTGTAAAAACCTGCTGTACCTGGTTTCTTCTCAGTACCTTCTTTTTCGAAGAAAACACCGATAGTTGATGCACCGCCACCAAATGCCGCAGCGATACGAGAAGATAGACCGTAGCCACTTGATGCACCAACAACAAGAACACGCTTAGGTGCGTTTTTGATTGGACCTTGCGCTTTGGTGTACGCAATTTGTTCTTTTACGTTAGCTTCACAACCAACAGGGTGCGTTGTAGTACAGATAAATCCACGAATTCTAGGTTTGATGATCATATTCAACTTCCTTTAAAAAACCTTGTTAGGATAAAAGTTTCGTTGGGATTTCGCATCTAATTTCTGTAAAAATGCTCTTAAAAGGCAAGTGGTTGGAGCACTATCCCACCATCCACTCCCCAAGAATACAAAAAAGCACCTCATTGAGGTGCTTTTCTTAACATTAGTTGTCTATTATGCCGCCGGATTCAACTGCGACTTTTTTGGGCTATGAGTTCGCACTTCAGAAAAGTCATGACTAAAGTGGTCAACTTGAATCGCCTTGTAGCGCAATTTATCTGCAGCCATGATTTGATCAATTTCTTGCTCAGTTAACACGCCTGCTTCAAATGCTTGCTGCAAACGGTCATGCAGCAAACCTTTACGAGCCACTTTACCATCCTTCGCAGCCTTCATAAGTTTACGCTCCAAAGGTTTAATGTCGTACATTGCAAGGAATGCATTCTCCATTAAGCCTACGCTGTCATCCTCTGATTTTCCGATGTAGCACAGATGCGTGAGGCGATCACGTTGCGCGCCTGGCGTCATCATCGCTTCAGCCAAATTCACACACAGCTCATCACTTGGCTTATTGAAATGATTACCAAGCGGGAACAATAGCCCCTTAAGCACACCGCCAACGTATTTCACAGGGAAGTTGGTGTAAGCCTCATTTAATGACTTAGAAGCGTTATACAAACAGTGTTGAACAGCGTAATGAACGAAGTCTAGATCGCCTTGCTGACGGCCTTCATCTTCATACTTTTTCAAGGCAGCAGATGCCATGTATAGATAGCTTAATCCATCACCCAAACGTGCGGAGATCATTTCTTTACGCTTCAAGTCTCCACCTAAGGTTAACATCGCAAAGTCTGCACTTACTGCAAGTGCACGACTGAGACGAGTAATATCTTTGTAGTATTGCTGCGTTGGGCCACTCATGTGCGCGTTAACAAATCGAGAACCAGTTAGTGCTGCACCAAATGCACCGAATGTATTACCGAGCGCGTGCTTGATGTGTTTAAAGAGTAAGTTGTCAAATTCTTTCGCACCTTGTTCAGAATCTGGATTCGCCGCGGCTTCCATTTCTTTTAGAACATATGGGTGACATCGAGTCGCACCTTGACCAAAAATCATCAGGTTACGAGTCAGAATATTCGCGCCTTCAACAGTGATAGCAACCGGGATACCAAGGTAATGTTTAGCAAGATAGTTCATTGGACCATCTTGAATCGCACGACCCGCATGGATATCAAACGAATCATTTAGAATGGTACGCGCGATTTCCGTCATGTGGTACTTGGCAATCGCGGTTACAATCCCAGGTTTTTCTTTCATATCGAGAGAAGTCGTCGTTAGCGTACGCGTCGCTTCTAGTAGGTAAGTAAGACCACCAATGCGCCCCATTGCTTCTGCAACACCTTCAAACTTACCGATCGACATTCCAAACTGTTTACGCACGTAAGCATAAGCACCTGTTGTACGTGTAGTAAGGTGACCAATCGCTGTGCCAAGCGCTGGGAGAGAGATACCGCGACCAGCAGAAAGACACTCAACCAGCATACGCCAACCTTTACCTGCATAATCAGCGCCACCGATCAACCAGTCCATAGGGATGAAGACATCTTCACCACGAGTAGGACCATTCATAAACGCAGACCCCAGAGGATCATGGCGTTCGCCTATCTCGACACCTTCATGGTCAGCGGGAATCAACGCACATGTAATGCCAACCTCTTTCTTGTCACCAAGTAGCCCTTCAGGATCTTGCAGTTTAAATGCTAACCCGAGCACTGTCGCAACTGGCGCAAGCGTGATGTAGCGTTTATTCCAACTAACTCGCACGCCAAGCACTTCTTTGCCTTCATGGGTGCCGTAACAAACCACGCCTTGATCAGGTATGCCACCCGCATCAGAACCCGCTTCAGGGCCAGTTAGGGCGAAACAAGGGATGTCTGTACCATCAGCTAAACGAGGCAACCAGTAATCTTTTTGCTCTTGCGTACCATAGTGCGATAGCAGCTCACCAGGGCCAAGAGAGTTCGGTACCATTACCGATACCGCGGTACTGATACTTCGAGTCGCAATACGAGAAACAATGGTTGAGTTCGCCAAAGCGGAAAATTCACGACCACCATATGCTTTCGAGATGATCAAAGAGAAAAATCGCTCTTTACGTAGGTACTCCCATACTTCAGGCGGTAAATCCCTGTCTTCTTTGACAATCTTCTGGTCATCAAGCATTTCTAGCAGAGTTTCAAGCTCATTATCCATAAATGACTGCTCTTCTGCCGTCAGTGTAGGCGTTGGATAATGATGCAATGTTGTGAAGTTTGGCTTGCCTGAGAATAGTTCGGCATCCCACCATACACTACCCGCTTCCATCGCCTCTTTCTCGGTGCTAGACAGAGGTGGCAATACTTTTTTGAACACTTTAAAAGCCGGGTCACTAATCCATTTTCTTCGTAGAGAGCTCATAGTTCAGATCCTTTTGTTCACGTAACCGCTCGGGGTATAATCTTATTATTGGTTTAACTTTCTTATTTGTCTTATGCCAACTGCTTTGCTGACATTCCTGCTGACAAATATGGAATCAGTAAATCGACGACAGATTTCACATCGACTTCCTTTTCAAACTTACTTTCTGCCAGCTCCGAAAGAGCTTGGCTTGAAGCCATCGTAAATACACAGGTTCCTAACGTGAAGTGCAGTCGCCAAAACAAATGTTCTTCACATAGTTCCGGGTTCGCCTTCATTATCGAGAAAGTGAAAAGGTTCAGTACCTCTTCGTATCTGGTGGTAATGAACCAGCGTAGATGACCTTGAACGTCTGTATAACCGCGGCCAATTAACAACATAAATAGCGCAGTACCATTTGGGCGTACATCATTTAATGTACGTAAAGGTAATCGCAATGACTCAAAGACATCGTCCATGTTGTAGCTATCGCGCGTGTTTAACTCAATTAATGAAGTCTTAATGCTCGGCATTAGTGCTTCTAAATACCTATCTAAAACCGCTCTAACCAGCGTTTTTTTATCGCCAAAGTGATAGTTTACCGATGCTAAGTTAACGTTAGCTTTACCTGTTATCGTTCTTAGCGAAGTATCATTAAAGCCATGTTCAGCAAAGAGTCCTTCTGCGACATCGAGTATTTTTTCTTTTGTTGATGTTCTCGGGGCCATTTTAATCACTCGTATTAAACAACTGTTTGAAAATATACTCCCGAAACTTAAGATTAACAAATGATTAACATCACACTTTAACCAATTGGTCTGACCAGACAGTAAAAGGTGTGATCTAATCTTTTGAAATTCAATCGAATACTCCGGTGAAGCTTATCAGAAGAAAACGATCAAATTTCTCAGTCCATCGCAATTGAAACGCTAACAATAGCCTTGGCGGCTCGGAGTGAGCGACGAGAGTATGAAATACATCTTCGGTTCTCGGGGAGATAAAATGAGAAACACAGAAGTTAGTAACTTCGCCAAGTTGGTAATCCATCTCGACTTTTCTATTACTTTCGGGTGTGTAAGAAGCTAGAAAGCATTAAGTAGAAATTTTTTGAAAAAAAATGGAACTGTTTGGAAAAGGCTCGGTCTGAATATACGTAACAGTTAGGGCATTTGAAGTTTCACTGGCCGTCAAACTTGTTTCCATCTAATTGTTACGTTGCTGCTTTTTTCTTATTAACTCCTATGTTTGTATCCGCCCAGTCAAATTTTCGGCTGGGCTTTTTTTCGCCTGTAGATTTACCAAGCGCCTCTTTCGATGATTTGCCCCAACTCCATAAGCTAGACCTTAGTTGGTCACAAAAGTAACCACCCTGAAGTGGTTGATGTGCCGATCTGCAGACATAAAAAAGCCTCCCGAATGGGAGGCTTTACTAAACAGTGTGTATCTTACGCTTGCGCTTTCTTAGGCAAAGAAAAGTGCAGTAACGCGTAGCCAAGTAACGCGGCTGTCGTCGAGCCCATTAAGATGCCTAGTCGAGCATAGGTATCAAACTCAGGGCTTACATTTCCAAACGCTAAAGAGGAAATGAATATAGACATTGTAAAACCGATACCACACAACACAGAGACCGCAAAGATATGCTTGAAGTTAATGCCTTCCGGTAGCTTAGCTACACCCATTTTCACAGCAGCCCAACTAAAGGTGAAGATACCTAGAGGCTTACCAACCAGTAGCCCCAAAGCAATACCTAATGGCAGCATTGAAGTTAGGCCTGACATCGATACGCCTTCTAGCGAAATCCCCGCATTTGCAAATGCGAATAGAGGTAAGATACCAAATGCCACGTATGGATGAAGTGCGTGCTCCATGTGCTTAAGTGGGGAATGTTCGCCCTGTTTACCCTTAAGAGGAATAGCAAAGCCGATCACTACGCCTGCAAGTGTTGCGTGAACACCAGATTTAAGTACCGCAAACCATAAGATCGCGCCGACTATCATGTATGGTGTCAGTTTCGTTACTTCCTTCGCATTCAACATGAACAGGACACCAGTCATGATGAAGCCAACAAGCAGCGCCATGCTAGAAAGATCACCTGTGTAAAACAGTGCAATAATAACAACCACGCCTAAATCGTCGATAATAGCGAGAGCTAACAAAAACACTTTAAGGCTTACTGGTACGCGCTTACCTAGTAGCGCCATGATACCTAGAGCAAATGCAATATCCGTCGCAGCTGGAATGGCCCAGCCAGAAACCGCCTCTGGGTCGTTAGCATTAAACGCAACGTAAATAAGAGCAGGGGCTAACATACCACCAACCGCCGCAATAGCAGGGAAAATTGCGGTTTCTTTTGATTTTAGCGCTCCTTCAAGTAGCTCTCGCTTCACTTCAAGGCCAATAAGTAAGAAGAAAACAGCCATTAGGCCGTCATTAATCCAGTGAGAAACTGACATACCGAATACATAAGTATGCAGTACAGATTGATAAGTTTCGCCCAGCGGTGAGTTAGCAATGGTCATCGCAATTGCCGCTGCAATTACGAGAAGAATACCACCTGCTGATTCCATTTTGAAAAAGTCACGAATGACATCGTTCATGGTTTCGTCCTTATATTTATTATCTTAATAAACGATTAACAAAGAGTGATAAGAGTGTATAGCTGTCGAAAACTTTAGAATAATCGCTTCTTCAGAGTATAAACTTCGGTTTTTTCGATGTTAAGTTTACTATACATCGTATTTTCCAACATGACACTCAATTTTGATCGGAGATCGTATTTGTACTTGTCGCACCAAATATTTATCAAGATGATGAGAAAATCAGCATAACACGGCTTGTACCATCATGATAACCCCGTACTTTTGAGAAAAAGCCAGGAAGCTTCGCGCACTAAAAAACCACCCGTAGGGGGTGGTTTTCTTCACAACTCAATAGCCTGTCAGCTGCATAAAGCCCCAAGCCTCATTGGAGCCGGAAGCTAAAGTAGGCCCTTCCCAGTAAGGTATTACAAAGGGTAGCCACATATCTGACTTGATAATGCGGGTAGTCAAATTAATTTGATGCTTCGGAATATTGATAATCCACTGCAAAGGTAACCTTCTTCCATTGGATAAACCGGTCACTTGCATTGGTTTAATACTGATATCATCGTCTGAGAGGTTGATGACTTTACCTGAGCGTGTCGACAACGTGCCAAATACGTGCGGTGTTTGCCCATGGTGACGATAACGGCTAACAGTTAATGCTCGACCATCATCTAAATTGAAAACAAACCAATCCCAGCCTTGTTGCCCCTCACCAATTAAGCCGCTGCCCCATTCTTTTTGCGCCCATGCAGAACCCGTCACTGAGAATCGCTTACCATTTAAGCTTAAGCTGCCTTTTACTTTTAAAAATGGAGCACTGAAGCTAAAAGAAGCAACAGATTGCAACGCATGTTTAACTTGGAAGCCTTTGTCTCCATTCACCACAAAGGGGCCGCTTGTCATGGTATTGAGCTCAAGTCCAAACGTATCAGTATTCACATTCAAGTTGCCCGGGAAAGGCGTCGCACCGAGTGATCGCCAAGTCCAATTATCAATCCATAACCTGAAAGGACGATTGATCATACCAGCTTGGCCTATCCCGCCTCTAGCTACCCGTTGCTCTTTCCATACATGCGAACCATGACTGACGACAACATGTGAAATGTACAATTGAGGGTTCTGCCAACCGCTGGTTTCTCGCTCGTCCGTCGCAACCCTGAAATAGCTCCATTGAACATTGTAGATCTTGCCTTGCTCATCTTTTAATTTCGCAAAGTAGTGCCACCATTCATGCTGATACTCGGGATGAAAGCGAAAGTCTGAGGGTAAAGAGACATGCTCATTAGGTAGTACAGGCTCGAAAATCGTTTGATTTTCACGCGTTAAGATAGAATCAAGTTCGCTTTCTCGTATTGCTGTCGCCTCTAACCAAAAAGTTGAGTAAAAAGCAGCCCCAGTCAGAAACGCGAACGTAACAACAATGAGCGTTGAAACCAACAAGCGTTTTTTAGAGCCCATTTTTTTCATTACAACGCGTCCCTTAATGACTTCATCGGTGTACTTTTGATCATTCTAATAACTGGCAATGCGCCAGCAACCATAATGGCAAGCATCGCCCAAGCAATGGTTTGAGCATACTCCCATGGAATCGTTTGAAGCTCTAGAGACCAGCCAAATGATTGCTTAATGATAATATCAACGATCAAATGTGCGAGCGCCAAGCCGAGCGGCACTGCAATAATCGCAGAAATGGCTCCGAAGACGAATAGCTGCAAACCACCTAATACGACAAGTTCTTTTCCGGACACACCCATGCACCTTAATAAGGAAAAATGCCGCTGCCGTGAAAGCTCTCCTGCCAACGTCGCAAAGAATAAACCAAACACGGCAATAATCAGCGTGATATTGCCCAAGGTTCCCGCTATCGCAAAGGTATGATCAAACACTCTCATTGCTTGGCTATAAATATTACCGTTATCAAACACACGATCTTGCGGGAGACGGAATACATTCTCTAAGCGATTTTTCAGCCCTTCTCCATTGACGTTATCTTTTAATACTACGCCAAGACCAACATTACCCGTACCTGCAAATGCATACAGCCAATTCCGGTGCGACATCATCACCTGGTTATATGGGTTTCCATAATCGTAGTAAACGCCTACGACTTGCCAATCACCACCAAGCGGTTCTTGCAAGTTAATGAAATCGCCAGGGCGGATATCCAACTTCAAGGCCATCGACTCACTGACCATTAAGCTCTTGGTAGCGTGCAGTTGATACCAGTAATTTGGGACACCTAACTTGACGGTAAGTGAGTCTAACTCACCTTCAGAAGAGCCCGTACTCACAACTTGCAGAGCACCATGCTCGGTCGGCATATCTTTTTCCCAGCGCCACCAAACCGAGTTCACCTCTGGCTGATTCTGGAGCCATGCGCTCATCCTAGCGGCTGAATTGTTGGTCGGATAGATGTACACATCAGCCGCTAATCGCTGATTTAGCCACTTATCGGTTGTATCTCGAAAGCTTCCGACCATTGTTTCTACACCAATGTTTGCCGCCAGCGCTAACATAAACGCCATCGTAGCCACACCGCGATAGCTCATGCTCGCTGCTGCATCAGCAAAAAACCAACGGACACGAACCCATCGCATGGTATAAGAAAAACTTTGGAACATATGCCACATAATAAATGGCATAAACAACGCCACACTAACCAACATCAGAGCAATAATAGCAAAGCCGGTTTCTTGTGTTTTCGGGGCCTGATATACCGCTATTGCAGCGACACAAAACGCACACGCCGCAAGCGCCTGCCAAGAGAACTCTCTTCCAGCAAATCGCATTAGCGACAGTCGAGAAGAAAGGCGGATTGGTTGTGACTTCAGCAAACGGATTAATGGCCACAGACACGATATCAACGCACCCATCGCTGCCATGATTAGGCTATATAAGCTAGATTGCCATGACCATCCTATGGTTAAACCTACGTTGGCATCATACAAATCACTCAGGCTCGAAGACACTGCTGGGATAAGTTCATTCGCTAAGATCAAGCCAAAAAAGTTACCACACGCCCACGCAATAAAGACGAGCAAAGACAACTCTAGCAATAAGGCTTGCGCTAACTGTGTTCCGTTAACACCAGTCTGTCTCAAAATACCGACCAAACGTTGTCGCTGAATGAAAGACAGAGACATCGCTTGATAAAAAATAAACAACCCAACCAAAAACGACAGCATTCCCATCGCGGTGAGATTCATATGGAATGCGTTAGTTAGCGACTCAAGCTCAGTACGCGTATTCCTAACAAGCGTCATTCCATTTGGCAGCATGTTTTTCAGTGCTATTAGCTTTTCCTCTGGCATTTCACCACAAGAAATCGCAGACAAACCTGAGCTCCGCTTGAGCATACGCAACAACGATATATCAGTAACCAGCCGAGTACCCGAAAGCATCTTGTCCTTATCTACTTGAATAGGCCCAAGACGGCTTCCGTCATTCATCTCAATGAAGTCCCCATCTTGCCAACCCATGTAAGCGGCCAAATCTTGACTAACGAGAATAGGATAAGGAGGCTTCATTAGTGATAAAACCGGCATCTCACCTAGCGATTTTCCTTGTTGTAGTGGGATCATCGCGACAGGATCTATCCCCACCAACATCAGGCTCATATCGGTCTTGGCATCTAGATGAAGCACGTCAAACGGTGCACATTGGTTAAACCCAGCTCGACGTAACTGAATATAGAAACCTTGAGGAATTTTATTGGCAGAGTGCTTCGTTCGGATTCGGTATGGCAAAGGATTAGAGAAAAGCTTTTCCCCAGTGGCATAACTTTGTTTTGCATGCTGGTTGATAGAAGTAACACCAACAAGGAGGGACACGCCTAAAGTTAATCCCAGCCAGACAAGAATAATTTGTAGAGGGTAACGACGGTAATGACCGAGTAGTGCCTTAACTACGGGCCATAACATGTAGCTGCCCTCCTTGAAGTCGAATCTTTCCTTCCATATGGGCGGCCACTTTTTCACTGTGCGTCACTAACAGCAAAGTACACTCCAGTTGGCGAGCGAGACTCGTTAGTAAGCGCATTACTGCTTCTGCGTTTCGCTCATCTAGGCTACCAGTTGGCTCATCAGCAAGCAGGATTTTGGGTTCCATATAGAGTGCACGAGCAATCGCCGCACGTTGTTGCTGACCACCAGACGCCTCTTCCGGATAACGTCCTAGCAATGGCATTAAGTCCAAAGCAGAAAGAATTTGACGCCACAACTCTTTATCTTCCGGCAGACCTTTTAACTGACGACAAAAACGAATATTGTCGGCAATATTAAGTGTAGGAAGCAGGTTGAATTGTTGGAAGATATTACCAATATTGTTGCGGCGATAAAGGGTTCTTAAATGCTCCGGTGCTTCATGCATAGCAAAATTTGGAAACTGCACTTCACCAGAGTCAGCAGTATCTAATCCGGCGATTAAATTCAGCAGAGTACTTTTACCCGAACCACTTTCCCCCATCAGAGCAACTTGGTCGCCTTGCTGCAATGTTAATTCTGCCCCTTGTAATACAGGGTGAAACTCTCCCCCGTCTACATAGCCTTTACATAGGTCTGACAGTTTTAACATTGATTATGCCGCTCGGATGGTGTTTAAAAATTGGGATCAGAATCTACACTAAAATCCTGTTAGTAGAAAGTATTTTGAATGCTTGATCACACTATGGAAGTACAAATGCAACTCGATTCACTTTCTGTTGCTAATTTTGTTGACGTTTTGAGCAGATTTTTGCAGCCAAAATAAACTCTGTTCCTCCTTACTGGCCAATCAGGTTTTTCATCCATTTTCGGCTAACCATTCTTGGCAAGCAAATCGCCCACTTCACAACTTCTTCCGTCAAAAAGAGTAAGTAAACCCATTGTGGGTCCCAATTGAGATAAATCGCTGCAAATGCTGCGAGTGGAATCCCGATCACCCACTGCGCCAAGATGTCTTGATACAAACAAAACTTAACATCACCGCCCGCACGTAATACACCAACAATCGCCATCATCGGCACCGAGCGTAGCACGACACCCAACGCAAGAATCACCATAAACTGTTCAGCTAGCTCGCGAGTGTCTGTTGTCAGTGCACTAAACGCATTAAGGATCCATTGATTTGACACTATCAACAAGACGGCGACCACAAATGCGATAAGCACATTCAAAATGACCGTAGCCCATGCTTGATAATAAACGGGTTCAAAATTACGAGCGCCGAGCTGGTTCCCGACTAGAACTGCAGCCGCATTCGATAAACCAATCATCATCGCCAATGCGATCGACTCAACAGGTGTCATTACGGAAAGTGCCGCCAAACCTTGTACACCTGCTTGCCCCATGATGGCGTGATAAGCAAACAGCCCACCAGCCCACGCCAAGAAGTTAAATGTGGTTGGCAAAGAGAGGCTCAAGAAACGCGTAATTTTATCTAAGACCAATCCTGCGCGTATATCATCCCAACCAAATGCGATTATGTGTTTTTTCAACCATAGATAACCAAACAAGCAACCTACTTCGATCGCGCCACTGATTACCGTTGCGATCGCTGCTCCCGTAATACCCAGAGCAGGAAAGCCTAATTGACCAAAAATTAAAACCCAGTTAAGAAACACATTAGATAAAATGCCTATACCACTAAAAAAAGTGCTTAGGCCTGGTTGGTGCATCGCCCTTAGGCCCACCGACATACTGGCCACACATGCAACAGCAAACATGCTAACCGACGAAATAATGAGATAGCTGGCCCCTAATTCAATCACTTCTTGTGAATCGGTAGTCAAGCTCATGATGAGTTGTGGAAAAACAACAAACAAAGCAACAGCAATCGCAGCAAACATCATTGCGATCATCCATGTCAAAGCGGTACTGCGACGCACCCCAACTTTATCGCCAGCCCCCCAATATTGAGCGGTTAACAACGCACCGCCCGTTGTCACCCCAACTAACATGATGGTGGTGACGAAAGTCGCGCGCGCAGCAACTCCAACAGCGGCAATTTCTGCTTCACCAAGCTGACCAAGCATAAGAACATCGACGAGGCTTCGGCTAGAAAACATCATGCTTTGCAGTGTAATTGGTAACGCGATTGCAAATAAACGACGTAAGAATGCTTTATCTGCGTGTATTGAGAGTTGAGAAAGAAAAGTCACAAGCGCTCCAACGACAACTTATTGATAGAATGGGGAAAGTGTCTCATGATTATACTCTGTGGTGTTTATTCCACCAACGATAAAAGGACAGATAATGAAAAAGGTGTTGGTGCTAGGCGCCTCGGGTTACATTGGCTCTCAACTTCTTCCGTTACTTTTAGATAAAGGTTACGCCGTCACAGCAGCGGCGCGACATATTGATTATTTAGAGTCAAGAACTCAGCCTCACCCTAATTTAACGTTAAGGTATCTCGACTTGGCTGACGCAGAGACCACGAAGGCTGTAGTGAACGATTTTGATTTAGTCTTTTTTCTCGTGCACGGGATGGCTCAAGGTGATGACTTTGTTGAGTACGAACTAAACCTTGCTTTGAACTTCAAATATGCGTTGGAACAAAGCTCCGTCGAGCATGTTGTATATTTGAGTGCCATTCAACCTCAAACCGGAAACTCTCGCCATTTAGCCGCTCGTAAAGCCACGGGAAAAATAATTCGACAGTCTGGTGTTCCAGTAACTGAATTGCGTGCTGGCGTTATCATCGGCCCCGGCTCTGCCGCTTTCGAAATCATGCGTGACTTTGTCTACAACTTACCTATTTTGATCGCGCCTAAATGGGTCGACTCAAAAGCGAACCCTATTGCCTTGCCCAATCTCAACCACTATTTGTTGAAGTTAGCAGAAGCTCCCTCTCCAGAAGAAAGTCAAATTTATGAAGTTGGTGGGCCAGATACACTTAGCTACCGCGAACAGTTCAAAGTCATTTGCCGAATCACGAACAAGCCGTATCGACTGTGGTCGACCCCGCTACTTACTCCGAAAATGGCATCGTACTGGCTAGGTTTAGTTACCTCAGTGCCAACTAGTATCGGTAAAGCATTACTTGCTGGCTTAGAGCACGACTACATTGCAAACTCCAAAGCGATTGAAGAACGATTTCCTCAAACGCTGATCAGCTACGAGCAAGCGGTAACTGATACCATTCAAGATGAAGGCACATTTGTACGCAGTAATGTCTGGGGGTTTGAACCCGCAGCGCTTCGTCGATGGCAACCAGGATATGGTTATTACCCAAAACAAGCTGGAGCGAGCATTAAAACTCATGCCTCCGCTGCGGCATTATGGAAAGTGGCGCAAAAGATCGGGAGTCGCGAAAAAGGCTATTACTTTGCCAACATCTTGTGGCGTACACGTGAATGGCTCGATATCTTTTTTGGTGGCGGAAAACCGATTCGCGTTTCTCCTCCTGGACCAGAGCTTAAAGTCGGTGATTTTATTGACTCTTGGAAAGTGATTCGCTGCGATAATAATCAGTTTCTTTCACTGTTTTTTGGTATGAAAGGCCCAGGCCTTGGGCGTTTAGAAATTACCATCAAAGATCTCGGTGACGAACGAGAGCTGGATATTACCGCCTGGTGGCACCCGCAAGGGTTTCTTGGGCTGCTTTATTGGTTTGCAATGATGCCAGCCCATCTTTTCATATTTAAAGGCATGGTCAAAGCCATCGCGAAAGAAGCAAACCGTTTAGAAAACAAAAAGCCCCAATAACAGGGGCTTCTAAACACTCAAAATGTCACTTTAGTCAGCTTTGAACGAGAGTGGAATTTCGGCTAACTGGTTGCCTTCGTTTGCTGGAAAAATAAGGTACTCGCCATGGTATTTCACCATCGATTTGTAGTCTGTTACCTTATGAACCATAAAGCCCGCTTGCGCTGCTTTCTCAACAAACTCAGCATGATTGCCACGCACAAACCAACTCATTGGCTTTACGAGCAACTCGCCATCAAAACAGCTTTCGCATTGGTCTGCACATAACGCTAAAGAGTTTTGACCTTCAGTGAAGATTTGTACTTTGCCGCACCCAATCAGTTGCTCAGATGTTGAGACTTCCCAGCCTGCTTGCTCCATCAAATCAAGAAAAGACTCAATATCTGAATCTTTGAACACTTTGGAGTCTTCACCTTCAGGGAAGAATTGCGCATAAAAAGAAGAAATACGTTTAAAGATAAACAACAAACCAGCATCGTTCCCCTTTGAGCGACCTGCTTTTTGCCAACGCGTTAAGTCATCGCCTACCGTACGTCCGAAACGTTGTGATTTTAGCGCCTTTGTTACCCAACGCACTAAATAATGGTTATTCGCAACAGGGGCATTGGCTAACTTACCTGAGCGATGCTCTTGATCTAACTCTTCAAGTGCTGAGTTAACCAAGTTTTGAATTTCTTTGGTGTAATTCGACATTACGCCTTTCTTCCTAAAGTCCAATAAAACAGTGCTGAAAGCACAGAACAAGCAAACATCACGATGATCATCGGCCAAGCAACATTCCCGGGCAGTGATGCCACCAGCGCACCAACCAATGAACCGATACCGAATCTTAATGTCCCCGCTAGAGACGACGCCGTACCCGCCATTGATGGGTAACCACTTAAAAGCAGCGCCATCGCGTTACTACCTATCGTCGACAATGTACCGATAAACAGCACAACAAAAGGCACAATGCCCCATAATCCGAAGTCCATTAACCAACTTACGAATAAACCAATCCCCGCCAAAAGTTGCACGAACAACCCAAAACGAAGCATGGCATGGGAACCCACTTTCTTCACCAAGCGACCATTAATACTGGTCATGATGATCATCGCCACAATGTTCAAACCAAATAGGTAACCAAAGTGGTCTGGTCGAACACCATATAAATCAATATAAACAAACGAACCCGCCGTCAAAAATGCAAACATTCCGGAAAATGAAAACGCACCTGAGAGCATCAAACCGATCGCTTCAGGATTGGAGCATAATCTGGCGTAGTTTCTCAGCGTCGTGCGGAAACGAAGAGGCTGACGATTTTCAGGCTGTAACGTTTCAGGGATTTTCCAAAGTACGAGAAAAATCACAACTACAGCGAAAATAGCTAGTACCCAAAAAATGGAACGCCAACCAAACCAAATCGCGAGATGGCCACCGATCATCGGTGCCACCAACGGCGCAATAGTAATGACCAGAGTAACGAAGGACATTGCGCGTGCAAAGTCTTCACGGTCAAACATGTCACGCACGACGGCTTGGATAATGACCGCCGCTGCCGCGCCAGCAAAACCTTGTGCCGTACGTACATAGGTCAGCGCATCAATGCCATTTGTTGTCGCACTCACAACAGCAGCCAAGCCGAAGAAAAGTACGCCTAAAATCAACACAGGTCTGCGACCAAAGCTATCGGCAAGCGGCCCGTGAATTAACTGGCCGATCGCAAAACCCGCGGTATAAGCCGTCAACGTAATCTGAACCGCGCCAGGCGCGACCCCCAAATCTTTCGCTATTGTCGGCATCGCAGGCAAATACATATCGATCGCCAAAGGCGTCAAAGCACCAATCGCTCCTAGTACCAGAAACAATAGAAAACTGATTTGGGATTGCGGAGCACTTTGAGCTTTTTCTGTCATTCTTTTACCTCTTGTTGGAGCCCTACCGTCAATACTTGCAGAACAAAGTGAAAATAACGGAAGTTCTCATATCGCTGAATGTAGAAGCCAAAAACCTGTTCTATCCAACGTTCGAGAATCATAAGGGCAAATATGTACCAAGGTGTGACCTTGACGAACTCGACATAGAAAAGCATGTGAAAGCGAAATGTGTTTATGGGAAACAAACACAATGCAGTAAAAATGATGGCGTTGACACCATCATTCCATTCACCGTAGCCGAAGGCTTTGCAATAAGAGTATGCATGCATCAGCTAAATGCAAAGGCATATCACTGAGATGAGTAAGCACACCGGAATTGTCTAGGCACTAATTTTGGTAGGAAAATTTATTTTGAGCCAATTCCTACCAAAAGGCTAGTTCCTATTAGGAACTAAAGAATTTCCCATGCCGACAATTAATTCCAAATAGAATCAATTTCTTCTTGCGTGAGGTAGCGATAATCACCTGGTTCTAGTGCCTCATCAAGTTCGATAGAACCAATACGCTCACGATGTAAGTACTCAACTTTATTTCCTAACGCCGCGAACATACGTTTCACTTGGTGATACTTACCTTCCACGATAGTTAACAATACTTCATTCTCAGCCTCGTTCACGATTTCCAAACGAGCAGGCAATGTTGCTTCTGATTCATTGCGCAAAATGATGCCTTGTTCGAGCTTTTCCTCGTAATCTGGCTGAATAGCATCGACGAGCCAAACACGGTACGTTTTCTCACACTTATGCTTAGGTGAGGTAATACGATGAGACCACTTACCATCATCCGTAATCAATACTAAACCAGTTGTGTCGACATCTAATCGGCCCGCAAAGTGAAGGTTTTCAATTTTAGGCTCATCAAGCAATGCGAATGCAGTTTGGTTGTAGCCATCTTCATGTGAACAAACAAAGTCAGCAGGCTTATACAACATAATGTAACGAGGACCAGGAGCACCAATAACACGGTCTTCCCACATCACTTCCGCACCTTTAGGTACTTTAAATGCACCACTTTTTTGAACCTCACCGTCAACGGTGATGTCTCCACTTTTGATGATCTTTGTTGCCTGTTTGCGTGTTGCACCCAGAGCGTCACACAAATATTTATCTAAACGCATGAATACCTCATTGAATTATACCCAAGTGATCTCTAAATCTTGGTTTAAAGGTCACTTGGGTATAAAAGTCAGGTATTATAGCGTTCCTCGTTCGAATAGTTGAGCAATTTCACATATTTTCATGTACACACTTCGTCCTTATCAAGCCGACTCGGTTAAAGCCGTTATTCATTACTTTCGTAAACACTCGACACCAGCAGTGATCGTGCTGCCAACCGGTGCAGGAAAAAGCTTGGTGATCGCAGAACTTGCTCGCCTTGCGAAAGGACGAGTGTTAGTCCTCGCCCACGTAAAAGAACTGGTCGAGCAAAACCACGCAAAGTATGAAGGTTATGGTTTAAAAGGTTCTATCTTCTCAGCAGGATTGGGACGAAAAGAAACTGACCAGCAAGTCGTGTTTGCTTCGGTTCAATCGGTCGTACGTAACTTAGATTCGTTCAAAAACCAGTTTTCTCTGCTCGTTATTGATGAGTGCCATCGTGTGCCAGATGACAAAAACAGCAGCTACCAAAAAGTTATTACTCACTTACGAGAACTGAACCCTGGCATTAAGGTGCTGGGACTAACTGCAACGCCCTATCGTTTAGGAATGGGCTGGATTTATCAGTATCACACCCGAGGTCAAGTGCGAACCGAAGAGCCTCGATTCTTCCGCGATTGTATTTTCGAACTGCCGATCCGTTACTTGCTCGACGAAAACTTCCTCACTCCAGCCCGCATGATGGATGCCCCCGTTTTGTCTTACGACTTCTCTCAGCTGAAGCCCGCTAACACCGGACGCTACAAAGAAGCAGAAATGGACATGGTGATCGATAAAGCCAAACGTGCGACTCCGCAAATTGTTGAGCAAATCATGCAATATGCGAAAGAGCGTCAAGGTGTCATGATCTTCGCTGCAACTGTTCGACACGCACAAGAGATACACAGTTTATTGCCAGAAGGCGAAACTGAAATCGTCATTGGTGATACACCTACGCCGGAGCGCGATGCGATCATCCAAGCGTTCAAGAATCGTCAAATAAAATACTTAGTCAATGTTTCGGTACTGACAACCGGGTTTGATGCGCCGCATGTCGATTTAATCGCGATTTTGCGACCAACAGAGTCAGTCAGTCTGTACCAACAGATAGTAGGACGAGGATTACGCTTATCAGACGGAAAATCAGAATGTTTAGTGCTTGATTACGCAGGCAACAGCTACGATTTATACCAACCAGAAGTCGGTGATCCCAAACCAGACTCTGACAGTGAAATTATCACGATTCCTTGCCCGGCTTGCGGATTCAATAACAACTTCTGGGGTAAGTTGGATAGTAACGGTTTCTTGGTTGAACACTTTGGCAGACGTTGCCAAGGTTACTTTGAAGATGAAGACACAGGCGAACGTGAACACTGTGGCTACCGTTTTCGTGCCAAATACTGTGGTGAATGTGGTGCGGACAACGATATTGCTGCACGAATTTGTCATGAGTGTGACGCGACGCTCGTTGACCCAGATAAAAAGCTAAAAGAAGCCCTTAATCTCAAAGATGCATTAATCTTTGAATGCACAGAAATGGACCTATCTGTATTTAAGTCCAGTGATGGTAAATCTCAGCTAAAGGTGACGTATTCTGGTGAACCATACCAAGGCGAAGGCAATGCGTTAGTTCATGAGTTTTGGTCATTGAGTACCAAAAAACAAAAACAAACGTTTAAAGATCAGTTCGTACGCCCCCACTTAGCAGACAAGCATCGCCCTTTTGAAGAGGCTTCACCGACACGCGTTGTAGCTAATCAACATCGTTTCCGTTTGCCTCAGTTTGTTATTGCTAGAAAATCTGGTCGCTTTTGGAAGCTGCGGGATAAGATTTTTGAAGATGAGTTGAAATAACATCGACAACACATGGCAAAACTCAATTAGCTGATTCACTCTCTGTTCATCTATATCCGATATACTGCGGCTAACGCTCCAGAAAAGGTTTGACTATGTATAAAGCAACGACTTCTCTACATTCTGCGTTACTTTTCGGCCTTATCACGACATTCATGTGTGCACCAAGTTTTGCCAAGCATGGCAACGAGTACACATCACAAAATGGCCACGCCATCGTGCAAGATGTCGAAAAGCCAGGAACACGCATCGAATTCGATGAAGATCAAGATGAGGTCTATCGCGCGGTTCAACAAGGATATATACGACCATTTTCGGAACTTTACGCCGCAGTAGAAAACGACCTATACGGCCGCATCATCAAGGTCGAGCTTGAAGAAGATGATGATGCTTGGGTGTATGAATTGAAAATTCTGTACAACAATAGCGTCCTGAAAGTTGAGTACGACGCCGCCACGCTGGAAATGCTTGAGATCAAAGGTCGCAGCTTTAACAAAGCGTTAAAGCCGCAAAACAACTAAACTTGTCTAATGCGTAATCCAGACGCGATGCGTAGCTTACTTCGATAAAAATCCAAACATAATAAGAATCATCAATATGAAAATACTTGTTGTTGAAGATGATCCTCGTTTAGGCGAGCAAATCATCGAAACATTAGAAAGTACCGGCTGGGTACCAGAACTGTCCCAAGATGGCATAGACGCTCTGTATCGCGCGACTTCGGAAGAATGGGACGCCATTGTTCTTGACCTCGGCTTGCCAAAACTGGATGGTCTTACCGTCCTAAAAGGCATCCGAGATGAAAACATTAATACTCCTGTCGTGATTCTAAGCGCTCGCGACACCCTAACGCAGCGAGTTGAAGGCTTAAACGCAGGTGCAGACGATTACCTAACTAAACCATTTGAAATGGTTGAGCTTATCGCTCGTATTCGTGCACAGCTACGAAGAGCCTCTGGTAATGCCTCTCCTGTGATGCAAATTGGCGACTTGAGCTTGGATACACGCACTTCTAAAGTCATGTGGCAAGGGCAAGCGGTAAGCTTGACGGCGCTAGAGTATAAAGTGGTCGCTTACTTTATGCATAACCCGGAAAAAGTGATTTCTCGAACCGAACTCGTCGAGCACATTTACAAACAAGACTTTGATCGTGACTCCAACACAATCGAAGTTTTTATCGGCCGAATTCGCAAAAAAATCGCACCAAAGATCATCAAAACTGTCCGAGGGTTGGGATACCAATTAAATGCCGAATAGAAACAGGCTACCGTTGAACGCAATAAAACGACTGAGTATCAAAAGTCGCCTCGTTTTAGCGGCGATCGTTTGGTTAACGGCAATGATCCTCGCCGCTGGTGTGACGATACCGACGCAGGTCTATAACTATATGGTTGATGACACTCGCTCACAGCTCAGCATTTTTATGGATGAAGTCGCCGCACAGTTAGAAGTCGATAACACCGGGCATCTTTCACTCGCAGCTCAGCTATCAGACCCTCGATTTAACCGACCTTACAGTGGTTTGTATTGGAGCGCCTCTACAGAGGCAAGCCTCGAACGTTCTCGTTCGTTGTGGGACAAAAAAATCGAATACAAAGGTTTGGATAAAGATGCGTATGGAGCAAGAGGCGAAAAACTAATTACGCTAGAAAAAGCGCTGTATCTTCCTGATTACGATGGTCCTATTCACATTATTATTGGTATTGACGAAGAGCCCATTAAAAATACCCTTCAAACGTTAATCGGCCAACTTTGGCTTATTTTGGGTTTATTATTCGCGGGCGTACTTACCGTCATTTTACTGCAAATTGCTTGGTCATTGAGTCCGCTTACAAAGCTACAAAAAGAATTAGCCGAGCTGAAGTCTGGTAATAAAAAGAGTCTAGAAGAAACCTACCCAAAAGAGATTTCTCCTCTAATCTTCGACCTCAACGCTCTGCTGTTCCATTACCAAGAATTACTAGAGAGAGCTCGCAATCATGCAGGTAACCTATCTCATGCACTTAAAACGCCACTTTCTGTTCTAAAAAATGAAGTTCAGACGTTAGAACCTGAGGCACAATCCCGTCTCCGAGCTCCAATCAATCAAATACAAGACCATATCGATTACCATTTGGGTCGTGCCCGTATGGCCGGATCGATGAACATATTATCAGTGAAGTCGAACCCAGCAGATCGTGTGGATGCTATCTCAATGGCGTTTGATAAAGTGTATGCGAGCCGAAGCATTACCTTAATTAATGAACTTGATTCAGAGCTGAATGTAGCAGTAGAGCAGACCGATCTCGATGAAATGCTAGGTAACTTGCTAGAAAATGGCTATAAGTGGGCCAACAGCATGATTCGTGTGCACTCCTCTCAGGATAAGGAAAATATACACATCATTATTGAAGATGATGGGCCAGGCATCCCTAAAGAGAAACTGAGTCAAGTAATCAAGAGAGGAGTTAGATTGGATGAAACAACCCCTGGCTCAGGTCTTGGTCTAAACATAGTCAGTGAAATGGCACACAGTTACCGAGGTCAATTAACATTGGATACAAGCGCTTTAGGTGGATTAAAAGCATCTTTAGTCTTACATCTCAGCCGAACATAAAGCATATAACACATAAACTTTGTTTTTCGGACCATGATCAGTAAACCGATGAAAATGAAGTCGATGTGAACAAAATCCAAGCAAAGCGTTAAAAGGGATAGCCTTCCACCCCGCTAAATCATACCTTTTTGTTGATTTGGATACGATTTGGGTTGCCCATTTATAAGTGGAATGATAGTATCTGCGCTCGCTTGAACAGTTCCTGTTTCAAGCTTTACCACGAACAACAAGGTCGCATTGTTGATTGTGAACATTTGATTTTTACTAATTTGAGAGTAAATACTATGAAATTCGAAGCAGTAGTACGTACTGAACTAGGTAAAGGTGCGAGCCGCCGCCTACGTCACGCTGGCAAATTCCCTGCAGTTGTATACGGCGGTGAAGAAGCAGCAGTAGCTATCGTTCTTAACCACGACGACATCGTAAACCAAATGGACAAGCCTGAATTCTACAAAGGCATCGTTCTAGTTATCGATGGCAAAGAAGTTAAAGTTAAGCCACAAGACGTTCAACGTCACGCGTTCAAGCCAAAAGTTGAACACATGGACTTCATCCGTATCTAATTCCCTACCAAGGAATTAATCGGATTAAATCCAAACCTTTTGCATAAAAGATAATCGGATTTACCAACCGAGACATCTACAAAATTTCAAAACCCCGGAGTCTTACCACCTCCGGGGTTTTACTATGTTTGGCATATAGCATTTGATTTATGAACGGGCAATATACTTCACTAAAGTGAGATCGGTCAGCGTCATACTCTCAATCACTTCCGACTCTTCCTCTCCAGTACGCACAAAACCACACTTCTTGTAAAAGTTAAGCCCCTGTTGATTAGTATCCAGTGCTTTCAAACTGATCTGCATAACTGACGTAGAGAGCAAACGTGTCTCTAACTCATCTAACAGTGCACTTCCTGCTCCTTGCCCATAATGTAGCGGCGTAACGTAGCAACATGTCACTAATGCCGTTTTATCTTCGCTGGTGTGGTTAGGTAACTCGTAACTTAAAAAGCCAACAATTTCTCCTTGCCTCTCAACTACGATCAATTGGGCCAGTTGCTCCGTCATCACTCGTGCCCACATCCTTTCTCGACGCTCAATCGTAAACTGCTCTATGTAGCTCTTTGGCATTAATCCTTTATACGCCACCTGCCAAGAATCAACGTGTATCTTGGCGATTTGGGCTGCTTCCTTTTTGAGTGCGTCCCTTACTGTGTATCTCATAAGCATCCTTTATTAGCGTTCACCACTTACAAATTCTTTTAACCCTACCCTTTAAACCAAAGCTCAAAGATAACAGTTACAGTCGCAACGCTTTACATTAATCCATTTCATTTTCATTAATTAAATGATAGTTCACATCATAATATTCGAAGAAGAACGATCCATTATTTACTTTTCATTTTGACTCATTAGGTTGAATCTATTTGTTTAAACATTCGAGTGTCAAATGCGGAATAAGCACGATAAGGTATCGGATGAGGATAAATAAACGATGCTTAAAGCATAAGGTTTCTAAACGATCGCAATTATAGTAAAGAGATAAATACAATTTTTAATAGAGTTTGGCAGAATAAAGCCATGATCAAATGAGTTTAAGCTCTGTGCTGTTCATTATGCATACAAACCGCCACCCCTCATCATCAGAGCGAAAATTTATAACGATTTGTGTCATACCTATTAGGAAAAACATAAACTTGGCAAAATAATCACCAAAATCAGCGTAATACTTCGCAAAAATGCGCATTGATTCACACAAACAACACACATTCAATTAACTACCTCACAAAAAATAGAGCTAGCTATATAAAATAAATACTAAATACCAATTCTGTTTATTTATAGACGTAGTTTGCAGGCTTATTAATTCATTTCTCCGATAGAAGTATAAATAAGAGATAGATCACTAAAGTTTCACATTAATTCCGTATATTTCACGCCGTAACAATAACAAAATCACAAAGAAAGGATCCCTTATGAAGTTTTCCAAATCTCTTTTGGTAGTGGCAGTGGGCGCTGCGCTAGCAGGATGCGGCTCAGACAGCGACAATTCTCCAGTAACCTGCGAGACTGCAGATTCTTGTACTAAGTTCACCGTTCTCCACACTAACGATAACCATGGTCGCTTTTGGCATAACAGCGACGGCGAATACGGCATGGCTGCGCGTCACACTTTAATCGAATCTATCCGCGCAGAAGTCGAAGCAAAAGGCGGTGAAACCATTCTGCTATCTGGCGGTGATATTAATACCGGTGTACCAGAATCAGACATGCAAGATGCGGTTCCAGACTTCGTAGGGATGAACCTACTTGGTTACGATGCAATGGCTGTCGGTAACCACGAATTTGATAACTCACTAGATATTCTCGATATGCAAGCCGAGCTAGCTGACTTCCCTATGCTGGCTGCGAATATCTATAAAAAAGATACAAACGAGCGTTACTTCGACCCTTACAAAGTATTTACTATCAACGGCCTTAAGATCGCTGTTATTGGTCTAACAACGCAAGACACTGCGAAGCTAGTCAATCCAGACAACGTATCAAACATCCACTTCGAAGACCCTCAAGTAGAAATCAAAAAGGTACTGAAGGAAATCGAAGAGAACGAAAAGGTAGACCTAGTATTTGCAACGACGCACATGGGTCACTACGAAGATGGTAAAAACGGTAGTGAAGCACCAGGTGACGTGAAACTCGCTCGCTCTCTTGAAGAAGGACAGCTAAACGCTATCATCGGTGGTCACTCGCAAAACCCTGTATGTATGGAACCAGGTACCAATGAGTATGCTGATTTCAAACCTGGGGATGATTGTGCCCCAGACCAACAAAAAGGCACTTGGATTATGCAAGCGCATGAGTGGGGTAAATATGTGGGTCGTGCAGACTTCGAATACTACGACGGCAAGCTTCACTTAGCGAACTACGCACTGATTCCTGTAAACCTTCTAGACGAAAACGATGAAGTTATCGGTGAACGAATTCAACAAGATGCAACAGTAAAAGCGTTACTACTGCCATACCAACAACAAGGTCAAGAGTTATTAGATGAGAAGATTTCTAATACGACGGGTAAGTTAGAAGGTGATCGTAACGTAGTTCGCTCTCAACAAACTAACCTAGGTCACCTACTCGGCGAGGCATACCGTACTTACAAAACGGTAAATGCTGACTTTGGTGTTATGAACTCTGGCGGCGTGCGTGATTCAATCCAAGATGGTGATATCACTTACCGTGACGTACTAACGGTTCAGCCATTTGGTAACTTCGTGACTAAAGCAACTATGACAGGTAAAGAAGTTAAAGAATACCTAGACGTGGTTGCGACGAAATCTGCAGGGTCTGGTGCTTACGCTCAACTAGATAACATCACTTTAGATGTAAACTGTGATGCTGGCTCAGTAACCATTACCGATATTAACAATAAAGGCTTCGATCTAAACGAAACGTACACATTCTCTGTAATCAGCTTCAGTGCTGCTGGTGGCGATAACTATCCAATCATCGATGTTCAATCTACACAGCTAACCGATGCATACGTTTTGCGCGAGTTCTTCGTAAACAACCCACAAATCTCTGCGGATAACTACAACAAGAACTTAGAGAACGTCAAGTACTTCAGTAATGGCCAACCAGTAAAAGGTTGTCCTGCAACTGGTAGCTAATACTCAACACCTTACCCCTGGCGCTAAGAGCTTTTACAAGCAATTTCGTCAGGGCTTTCCTTAAAACCGAAGCTTTGTGCTTCGGTTTTTTATTTTCGATAAATTACTGAAAACTCTCCACCTTCACAATATGTTCAAAAATTGTTCATTTGTGTTATTGACGCCCCTGTGTTGGGCTTCTATGTTTGATAAGGTCTTTTAAATATGCAGGTTCATCGGCTAAATTTCGCGAAACATTTTCAATCGCACAGTCAATGATTCTGAGAAAGATGTGAATGGCGTTACAAACACTGCTCTCAAACAATTTGTCTTTGGACTTCAAACGATGGTGATGTGCCTCCACGCGCACACTAATGAGCAGCGATCTGGACGTCAATGTGTTCAAACTGCTGCCATCGAGTTCTGGAGGTCAAAAATGAAACGAGCCAGCAATAGCTACAGACTCCAAATGATCAAAGAAGTAGTTACCCGTAGAGAGCGTGAAGCTTGTACGGATCCTATGGCGAGATACATTCATCAACTCATGGATGAACGCCCAACAAGTAAATTAGATGTTGAATTCAATCATCGATTTTCAGGAAATCACTTCGACGAACAAGCGGGAGGCTGGGTTAGCGACCGTTGGTCGATGAAATAACGCCAATTACCGCTTTATAGGGAAAATGGATAGGAGATTCCCGGTTCTTAAAGGACACCTTGCCGGACCGGGAATATGTAAAAGCCTAATCAGAACCGAAAGCGAAGGCGTAACCCACAGACTGAACAAGAGTTCTAGAATAAGTCTTGTTGAGGCGATGACTCATCTTGAAGCTGTTCTGGCTTCGTCTTCCCTGCCAACATCTTTCTTCTGTACCTTTGACGACACAACTTAATAACGTGCAACTGCTGAGCGGGGGTTAAGTTAAGCCAATTAAACCTTTCCTCTCTCTTTCTCATACACCCCTTGCAATACCCTTTTTCATCGGAGGTACATACTCCAACACAAGGGCTTGGGACAGTAAAAAACTCCAGTTGCTCCATACTAAAACCGCTCTTTCCATATTAGGGCGTATTGGCCTAGTTTAAATAATGAGAAGATTAGTCAGCAACAAAACTTGCTATATACTTCGTTATGTCAAAAACATACGAAACCATAACCTTATGCTGACAAAAACAGTGTTTTATTACTTATACTTACCGCGTTTATAAAAACGGAGTCTATAAAATGAAGCTTAGCCTAAAAACGTTAGTTACAGCAATCTCTCTCCCTGTTCTTATGACTGCTTGTGCTAGCAACGGTGATGATGTGAAAGAAATAACGGCTCAAGATTTGCAGCACCACAACTGGGAACTTGTTCAAGTTGATGGCAAAAATATCGTTCTAGACGAACACCAAAAAGCGGCTCGCCTAGAAATCGGTGAAAATCTAACCGCAAACGGCAACGCAGGTTGTAACAACTTCTTCGGTCAAGCCGAGCTGAAAAACAACCAACTACGCATCGAAAAAATGGGCATGACCATGAAGATGTGTATGGAAGATCAAATGAAGATCGAAAACGCAATGACACAAACACTATCTAACTGGAGCGATATCACGCTAACTAAAGATGGTCTTGTTCTGAAAAGTGCCGATCACGAATTGACGTTTACACTACGTGACTGGGTAAACTAATCCCAACTAAGTAAACCAGATAGTATCTTAAAGCAGCCAAACGGCTGCTTTTTTTATATCGATGAATCGTTAGTCATGCATGCTAAAGTCATTTAAATGGCCAACTTTCTTTCTCTTTTCGCCCTCAATTCCATGCTTTAGACATCAATTTTGCTCTGTAAAACAACCTATTCATATCTCTGGGGACAATAATTTTCAATTACTTGAAAGAATATCCTCAAACAAACGGTCCGCTCCTAAAATGACACCAAATTTGTCCTTTATTCGTTTTGCTTCACATTGAGAGTAATTCTTTGAATCAATGAGTGATTCCGTTTGGGATTGGCATTGATAATAGAGAGAGATGAATTACTATCCTTGTAACAGAGCGGAACGACTTGCGAAAACGTCAATAGAAACGAAAGCAAGAACCAAAAGACATAACACGGAATAGATATGAAAAAGCTACTCAGCAGCATTGGCATTTTAGCCACGACTTTTGCGACACCTTCTTTTGCCGATTCATCAGTGAATAGCGAATGGCAAAAAATCGAACAGCAAGCCGACGGGCAATCCGTCTACTTTCATGCTTGGGGCGGGAGCCAAGAAATTAATCGCTACATACAGTGGGCGAGTAGAGAGCTAAAATCACGTTATAACGTGACGCTAAACCACGTTAAAGTAACTGATATTTCTGAGACCACTACTCGACTTATCGCAGAAAAAGCGGCAGGCAAAAACAGCGGTGGTAGTGTTGATATGGTTTGGATCAATGGCGAAAACTTCAAATCAATGAAGGATAACCAATTGCTATTTGGTCCTTTTGTCGAAGGTTTGCCAAGCTGGCAATATGTGGATAAATCTCTACCAATTGATGTGGACTTCTCCGAGCCAACAGAAGGTCTAGAAGCACCTTGGGGAGTAGGACAATTAGTGTTTATCCATGACGAGCAAACCCTCCATAACCCTCCAAAATCATTCTCAGAAATGCTGAGCTATGCAAAAGCGTTCCCGAATCGCCTGACTTACCCTCGACCACCAGAGTTTCATGGCACAAGCTTTATCAAAGCATTACTCATTGAACTGTCTAACAACGCCCCTGAGCTGCAACAACCAATTACCGATGACACGTTTGAACAAGTCACTCAACCGCTGTGGTCTTATCTAGATGAGTTTCATAAAGTCGCTTGGCGCGGTGGTAAGCAGTTTCCAGGCGGTACAGCAGAAACCCTTCAGCTACTAGATGATGGTCAGACTGACCTGGCGATTACCTTTAACCCGAACGCGGTTTTCTCTGCGCAGTCGAGCGGTAATCTTGCAGAGAGCACCAAAGCGTACGCAATGGACGCAGGAGCACTCTCAAATATCCACTTTTTAGCGATTCCTTGGAACGCAAATGCCAGTGCTGGTGCACAAGTTGCGATAAACTTTTTATTGAGCCCTGAAGCACAGTCTCGCAAAGGTAACCTAAACATCTGGGGCGACCCTTCGGTACTAAGCAACCAATACCTAACTGGTTCGGCCAAAAACACTCAACAATTCAAATCCATCGCTGAGCCACATCCAAGTTGGCAAGCGGCGTTGGAAAAAGAATGGTTGAAACGCTACGGGAATTAGTAAGAATCCATGTTAAGAGCGCTGTATTTAGTCATTATCGCAGTTTGTATTTTGCCTACCATTCCGGGACTACTTGGAGTGGTGGTCTCTGCGCTCGGTTATGTACCTCCTATCGGTCTACACCACTTTTCTTTTGATGGCTTCAATGCCGTCTTTGATTGGGAAGGTGTTTGGACATCCATCGGGCTTACTTTCTACTCCGCCATTTTCAGTAGCTACTTGGCTTGCTTCATCACGTTTGCCATTCTACAGGCGTCTTGGGGCAGCAAGTTTTGGCGAAAAATTGAAGTTAGCCTTTCCCCACTTCTCGCGATGCCGCACGTCGCGTTTGCAATTGGCTTTGCGTTCTTGTTTGCCCCAACTGGTATGGGCGTTCGTGTTCTCAACCAACTGTTTGGTTACGACCCGAATGCACAAACGGTGAATGACTTAGCATTGTTGATTAAAGACCCACATGCACTCGGTTTGGTCATCATGCTTGCGATTAAAGAAGTGCCGTTTTTATTGTTGATGAGTATTCCGATCCTTCAGCAATTGAAAGTCGATAAGGTTGAAAAAGTCAGTCACTCGATGGGCTATAGTTCGGCGCAAGCGTGGTGGAAATGCGTATTTCCGCAATGGTTAGCAAAACTTCGTTTCCCAATGCTGGCGGTATTGGCTTACAGTTTGTCCGTTGTCGATGTCGCCCTGATTATTGGCCCTACCAACCCGCCGACGTTTGCGGTTTTGGTATGGCAATGGTTTAACGATCCAGATTTATCGCTCCTACCAAGAGCGGCCGCTGGCGCAGTAATACTGTTTGTGATGGCTAGTCTTTTGATTGGTTTCGCTCGATTGGTGGAATGGTTAACGACCAAAGGCTTCAAACGCTGGCAGTACTCTGGTCGAAACGGGTTTCGTTTACCCGGTAAAACCCTATTTTCACTGATTGCGCTACTTGCACTTCTAATGATTCCACTCATGGTGCTGTGGAGCTTTGCTCAACGTTGGCGCTTTCCAGATTTGCTCCCAAGCCGTTACAGCCTGCGTTTTTGGGAATACGAATGGCACAGTATTCTAGGGACTCTAGAGCAAAGTATGTCAATCGCCCTGATCAGCGCGACTATCGCGCTAGTTCTTGCTTTAATAGCACATGAGTATCGCCTTCGTTATCGCTGGCAGATACCCGGTTACATCATCGCCATCCCGATGCTGATTCCTCAATTATCGGTGCTATTCGGTATGCAAGTGGTAACACTGTACTTAAACAGTAACGCGTATTTCTTTTGGGTATGCTGGGCGCATGTGTTCTTCGCATTCCCATTTATTTACCTCTCGCTAGACGGGCCGTGGCGCAGCTTCGATAACAGCTTAACTCGCGTCGCACTCAGCTTGGGTAAAACACCGATGCAAGCTTGGTTAAAAGTGAAACTGCCAATCCTCCTACCTGCGATTGCATTCGCGTGGGCTGTCGGTATTAGTGTCAGCCTAGCGCAATACCTACCTACATTAGTGCTAGGGGCTGGGCGCATTAGCACCATCACAACCGAAGCCGTTGCACTATCCAGTGGTTTTGACCGACGTGTCACCGCTATTTACGCCATTTGGCAAGCTCTGCTGCCATTCATGTTCTTCTCTTTTGCGATACTGCTTAGCCACTTGCACAGGACGTATCGCCGCTTGTCTATAAAAGGTTTACTACTGAATGAGTCTTTGTCTCGAAAACCTCGCCATCCGTAAAACCAATGGCGACGCGCTTTTCTCGGCGTTTAATATGACCGTAGAAAAAGGTGAAATCGTTACCCTGATGGGGCCTAGCGGTTGTGGTAAATCCACTTTGTTGGATGCCATTGCCGGGCACCTATCCGCCGAGTTCAATTACTCTGGAGCCATTACGCTTGATAACGAAAAGTTGGATGCCCTCCCTGCCCATAAGCGTCAGGTCGGTATTCTGTTCCAAGAAGATTTGCTCTTCCCTCATTTAACGGTGTGGGAGAACCTTGCCTTCGCGCTACCAAACTCAATCAAAGGTGAAGAGCGTAAAGCTCACGCCATGCAAGCACTGAAGAACATTTCATTGACCAAGCTAGCAGAGTCCTTTCCTGACCAAATCTCGGGAGGGCAACGCGCCCGTATCTCATTGACTCGTATGCTGCTAGCAAAGCCGAAAGTTGCGCTACTTGATGAGCCCTATAGCAAGTTGGATAAAGACCTGCGTGTACAATTTCGCAATTGGGTGGTCGAACAATTGCAGCAAGCGAACATCCCTACTTTGATGGTAACGCACGATGAAGACGATATTCCTGATGGCAGCCGCTGCATAAACTGGCCGTGGGAGACAAATCATGCTTGATAGCCTGAGTATAAAGCTCATCCGCAAACCGCTGGCACTCAGTGCGACATATATCGATAAATGTGGTATCACTGCAAATCAGACGACAGTATTTGGTTTTGTGCTTGGCTGTTTTGCCCTGCCTGCTTTGATCGCCGAACAGTACTTGTTGGCGTTGCTGTTTATTTTGCTGAACAGAATCTGTGATGGGTTAGACGGAGCACTGGCAAGGATTCAGGGCATTACCGATGCGGGTGGTTTTCTTGATATCAGCTTAGATTTTTTGTTCTATTCGTTGATTCCTTTTGGCTTTGTGCTTGCCAACCCAGAGCACAATGCCGTTGCAGGCGCATTTTTGATTTTTTCCTTCATCGGCACTGGTAGTAGCTTTTTGGCTTTTGCCATCATGGCAGGAAAACAAGGCATCGATAATCCGGTATATAAAAACAAATCGCTTTACTACATGAGCGGCTTAACCGAAGGTACAGAAACCATTGGCTGCTTGATTTTATTTTGTTTGCTACCGCAACACTTTGCCGTCATCGCGTATATCTTTGGCGCGGCATGCTGGTTTACTACTTTTACACGTATTTATTCAGGGTTTCATACGCTTAACGATCATTAATACTGCTTAGACAATCGCGTTTCCTTAAGGGACAGGCCGCTAAGCCACTGTTTTATAAAGCACCAAAACGCAGGTTAAATTGGGGTATATACTCTTTGAATGAAGAAACCATTCGGAGGCTATATGAAAAAACAGATCAATTTAGGCATGTTGCTCACCATTACTTGTGCGCTCGTGCTTGGCGGCTGTAGCTCACCTAACCCGTACGGAGATGCATACGGCTCATCCGACACTCGCAAAGTTCAGCAGGTTTACTACGGCACAGTAGAAAAAGTAGAACCCGTAACCATTGATGCCTCTACCCAATCCAATGCCATTGGCACCATCGCTGGTGCTGCCGTGGGCGGGATCTTAGGCTCAAAAGTTGGGGGCGGTTCTGGCTCGGATATCGCTGCCATTGGTGGTGGTCTATTGGGTGGCTATGCAGGCAGCAAAGCGGCTGAAGCAACCGCGAAAAGAAATGGCGTGAATCTGACCATTCGTTTAGAGGACGGAAAGATTATCTCTATTGTTCAAGAAGCAAATCCAAACATGATTTTCCAACCAGGCCAAGCGGTCCAAATCAATGTTTCTGGTAATGACGCCAGAGTCGTTCCTCGTTAATTCGGACGAACCAAACCTTTGGCCTGCTTTGATTCAAACACCTAACCCGCGCAAGCTTACATCACTGGCTTGTTAACTTGCGCGTTTCTTTTCGTATCAAACTTGATCGTCGTCAATGGAACATCAATCTCCCACACCTTTCGATGTTCAAATGACATCAAGTTGCTAGCATGAGCCCATTCCAGATAACTTTGGGCTTGTTATGACTCCGACTGTTGACCACGTACTCCTTAATATTGCGCTAAACCTCAGCTCAAATCGCTCTCACGAGCAGCAATATCAAAATCTCATTGATGGGGTCGCGCAAGTATTCCCATGTGATGCGAGCTGCCTGTTTATCTTCGATGAGGATGGGTTTCTAACTCCTGTCGCGGTAAAAGGCTTATCCAGCTCGGTCTTAGGTCGTCGCTATTTCCCCAAGGCGCACCCTCGCTTAGATGCCATTATTCATAGCCGTGAACCGGTGCGTTTCGATGCCGATTGTTCACTGCCGGATCCTTTCGACGGCACACTATTAACTGAAGACCAATGCATTGATGTTCACGATTGCATGGGCTTTAGCTTGTATGTCGAAGGCCAACTTGTTGGCGCACTAACGATGGATGCACTAACAGTGGGCGCGTTTGATGGCATCGATCCTGTCGCTATCGAAACCTTTGCGGCTTTGACCGCTGCGACATTGCGTAACATAGCTCAATTAAAAGCGCTCAAAGCGCAAAACCAGAAGCAAAAAAGCGTCACTCAAACCCTTATCCAGCAAGCCCGTTCTCAACATGGTGAAATGGTGGGTTTGAGTCCGCAGATCAACCAGTTACGAAACAACATTGCGACTGTTGCTCAATCAGATTACGCGGTACTTATCACAGGAGAGACCGGTACTGGTAAAGAACTGGTCGCGCACTCGGTACACGCGCAATCTCATCGTAGCGATAAGCCGATGATTTACGTCAACTGTGCGGCCCTGCCTGAAGGTCTGGCTGAGAGTGAACTGTTTGGCCATGTCAAAGGCGCATTTACAGGTGCTAATAGCCACCGTGCCGGTAAGTTTGAACTGGCAGACGGTGGAACGATTTTCCTTGATGAAGTGGGCGAACTGCCTTTGATTTTGCAAGCAAAATTGCTGCGCGTAATTCAGCAAGGCGAGCTGCAACGTGTGGGTAGCGATCAGCATTTGATGGTCAATGTGCGCATCATCGCCGCGACCAATCGACAATTAGAAAAAGAGGTCGAAGCTGGCACATTTCGAGCAGACCTATTCCACCGTTTAAATGTATTCCCAATCCAAGTCCCCCCACTTCGTGCCCGTGACGGGGATATTCCCGTTTTAGCAGGATATCTGTTAGAAAAGGTACGCCAACAATTTAATGCGCCCAATCTGCACGTTCACCCTAAAGTGTTGACTCAACTGGAGTCTTTACCTTGGTACGGAAACGTACGCGAGCTCGAACACACTTTAACTCGCGCGGCTTTACACGCTATTCAACAAGGTGCAAGCACGATCATGCTTAACCATTTTGACACCTCACTGGCTCTCGATGATGTAAAAAACACATCGCATTATCTGCCTAAAGAAAGCCAACCAATGCGAGAGCTAATAGAAAGCTATCAACGTGATTTAATTGAACATGCTTTGAGCCAAACTGGTGGCGTTTGGGCAAAAGCAGCGGAGTTTTTACAAATGGATCGCGGGAACTTATATCGGATGGGTAAAAAGCTCGGGATCAATAAATAACCAACCACAAGAAGCCGATGTAATTAAGACATCAAGCCCGTTGTCTTAATTACATCAACCACTCTCCTAAATCTGATAAAAATCAATACAAATCAACAAGATAAAAACTGGCACACATTCTGCTCTCTAGTGGTCAACATCACGACTATTAAAACAATCACTGGAGAACCCAATATGTTCTGTATTCAATGTGAACAGACAATTCAAACCCCTGCTGTTAAAGGTTGTTCTTTTGCACAAGGTATGTGTGGTAAAACTTCTGAAGTATCTGACCTTCAAGATGTGTTGGTTTACACACTGCAAGGGGTTTCTTTTTGGGCATCAAAAGCACTTGAATTCAACATCATTAACGATGAAATCAACCAATGGGCACCAAAGGCATTTTTCTCTACATTGACGAACGTAAACTTTGACCCTGAACGTGTCCTAGAGCTAACTTCTCAAGCGGCAACGTACAAAGCATTGCTAAAAGAGCAAGTAATGTCTGCTGCAACACTCGCCGATACCGAAGTTGCTGACATCCCTGTTGTTGCTCACTTTGAGCTACCAAATAGCGCAGAAGCAATCTTAGCTTTTGCTCCTCAAGTCGCGGTTAACCGTGGTAAGGACCAAGTACATGAAGATGTTATTGGCCTACGCCTACTTTGCCTATACGGCCTTAAGGGTGCCGCAGCATACATGGAGCACGCACGTGTTCTTGAGCAAACCAACAACGATATCTATGCCGAATACCATGAAATCATGGCGTGGTTGGGCACAGACCCTGAAGATCTTGGCGAACTACTTGATTGCTCAATGCGCATCGGCCTGATGAACTACAAAGTGATGGAAATGCTCGACCAAGGTGAAACAACGACCTTCGGCCATCCAGAACCAACCACGGTGAACGTCAAGCCAGTAAAAGGCAAATGTATTCTTGTTTCTGGCCATGATTTGCATGACCTAGAAAAAATCCTGCAACAGACCGAAGGCAAGGGCATTAACGTTTATACCAACGGTGAAATGCTGCCTGCACACGGCTACCCTGAGCTGAAGAAATATCCTCATCTTGTCGGCAACTACGGCAGCGCATGGCAAAACCAACAGAAAGAATTCGCAAACTTCCCTGGTGCAATCGTAATGACGTCAAACTGCTTGTTGAATCCAAATGTGGGTCAATACGCAGACCGTTTATTCACTCGTAGTATTGTTGGCTGGCCTGGTGTGGCTCACATCGAAGGCGATGATTTTAGCCAAGTGATTGAATGTGCTCTAGCGCAAGACGGTTTCCAACACGATGAAATCGAACACCACATCACGGTTGGTTTTGGTCGCAATGCACTGATGAACGCCGCCCCTACGGTTATCGACCAAGTGAAGCAAGGCAACATCAAACACTTCTTCCTAGTCGGCGGTTGTGATGGTGATAAAGCGGAACGCAGCTACTACACCGATTTTACGGCTGAAGCGCCAGAAGACACGCTAATCCTGACCTTGGCGTGTGGTAAGTTCCGCTTCAACAAGAATACGTTCGGAGATATCAACGGCATCCCTCGCCTATTGGATGTGGGCCAATGTAACGATGCTTACTCTGCAATCCAGCTTGCACTTGCACTGGCGAAAGAGTTTGACTGTGATATCAATGAACTACCACTCACGCTTGTGCTTTCTTGGTTCGAGCAAAAAGCGATCGTTATCTTGCTAACGCTATTTGCATTGGGCGTGAAAGGCATTTACACAGGCCCTACTGCACCGGCATTCCTAACGCCAAACCTAATCGCCATCATCCAAGAGAAGTTCGATATGCGCAGTATTGGCAATGTTCAGGATGATCTAAAAGCCATCCTAGCAGCTTAATAAACTTGCTTGTTCGCGCCTCCTTACGTGGAGGCACTATCTATTTCGAACTAAAAATAGCCACAACCAAAGAGATTGTTATGTTTTTTGAATGGCAAGGTAACCAACCCGTCACACTCCGTTGCATCGACAAATACTTCGAAACACACGACACCGTCAGCATCAAATTGGCCGAACTAACCGAATCACTTCTGTTTCAGTTTAAGCCAGGCCAGTTTATTAACTTAGGCGTCGAAATTGATGGAAAAATGGAGTTTCGTGCCTATTCAATCAGCTCTATCAATGAAGACGATCACCTTCAACTCACCATCAAACGAGTATCTGGCGGTAAAGTATCGAACTACATCGTTGACTCGCTGCTGCTCGGTGATACCGTTCAAGCATTACCACCAGCGGGCGAGTTTAACTGCATTGACCACCCACCCGTTTTACGTAATGGCGAAACAAAAGCCTTGCTTATCAGTGCAGGTTGCGGCGTCACGCCCGTATTTTCGATGGCAAAACACTGGCTGAATAATCAAGATGAAGACGACAACGATGTGGACATCGCATTTCTTCATATCGCACGCAGCCCAGAAGAGACGATTTACTACGATCAGCTAGAAACGTTCGACGCTGTGTATCCCAACTTCCATTTAAAGCTGTTGCTGAAAAACCGCGAAGGAACGTCACACCCACAAGGTCGTTTGAATGCCGACTGGCTTAAAGAGCTTGTTCCTGATTTCAAGCAACGCACCGTTTACCTGTGTGGTCCAAGCCAGTTTATGCAAGATGTTCACGGCTATTTGAATGACCTTGGTTTTGACATGACGAACTTCTACCAAGAGAGTTTTACGCCTGCGACTGGCGCAGAAACATCGGTCTCCGATGAGACGGTTAACGTTTCTGTTCCTGATTTTGCTCAAAGCATCGATGCGCAAAAAGGTCAGGTACTGGCCGATGTGCTCGAAGGCGCAGGTTTACCATTAATCGTCGCTTGTCGAAGCGGGATTTGTGGCTCGTGTAAATGCAAGGTTCGTAAAGGCAACGTCTCTTCCACCAGCCTAGAAACATTGACGCCAGAAGAAATTGAACAAGGCTATGTGCTCGCCTGCTCATCAACCATCGAAGCGGATCTTGAAGTGCAGATCGGTTAATGCTGCTGGTATCAATCTTTTATTGTTTCCCGTCATTCCGGCGAGCCTAGGCGAGATCAGGAACCTAATATCAGCGTGTTAAGAATAACTCATTCTGATAATAGACTCTGAATCACACTCGCGTCTCGCTATTCAGATTGACGGGGTATCGCGGAAATGCCAGCCGTACTCAAACGGCTGGTATTATAGATAGGTACAACTTTCGTTTCGTCGTCATTGCTTCTCGCTAAACAGCAACACTTTCAATGCTGCTTCGCTGTCTACGTCCATAAACTCTGGTGGGTTATCCAGACGCTCACGGAATGTCAACTCTGGCGCTTCTTCTTTCATGCTTTCAATCAAGAAGTCGCTTGTCACAGATGGCGAGTTCACACATGCCATCACTTGACCGCCGTCTGCCAACAAATCCGGCAATCGACGTAGAATCTTTTTGTAATCTTTCGTCAGCGCAAAGCTGCCTTTCTGGAATGAAGGCGGATCGATGATAATCAAGTCATACTGACCAGATTTTTTAATCTTACCCCACGATTTAAAGATATCGTGCCCCATAAAGCTTACCTGGTTGATGTTATGACCATTTAGCTTGTGGTTCTCACGACCTTTAGACAGCGACGCTTTTGCCATGTCGACGTTAACCACTTTATCTGCGCCACCCGCAATGGCAGCGACAGAAAAGCCACACGTGTAAGCAAACAAGTTGAGCACGTTTTTTTGCTTCGCATTTTCGCGAACCCAATCACGACCGTAGCGCATGTCCAAAAACAGACCGAAGTTTTGATTGCGGCCAATATCCAATTGGTATTTCAAACCGCTTTCTTCAACGACAGGGCGAGCGTCTAATTCACCGACAAGCACTTCTGAAGGCGCACCATCGGCATAACGGTGCTGAAGAACCATAGTGCGACCTTGCTTGTCTGCCCACAGTGGTGATTGTGCCAACGCATTGAGGCTGCTTTTCAGCTCAGCGAGAAACGCGTCGTCGACTTCTTTAAACAAGTTGATGATCAACTGACCTTGTAACCAATCACAGGTGATTTGCTCTAGGCCCTCAAAACGACGGCCACGACCATGAAACAGTCGACGAATTTCGTTAGGAGCTTGCGCGAGCTCGGTTTCTAGATGCTGAAAGAACAGCGGAAGTTGTGATGCTTGCATCGAGTTCTCTTATTAGTTTTCTTTGTGACGGTTATTTGATCGTAGGCCAGTTCAGTTCCCAAGGGGAAAGCCAAGTATCCAAACCCTGAGAGACGATTTCACTGTGCCATTTGTTACCCAGCACTTGGTATTCTCGTGGATCGCAAACAAAGCGATATTGCTCATCTCGGTATTGGAAGCAAAGTGAAAATGCATGCAGGTAACCGCGATCAGCCTCATTGCCTGCATTGTAAATCGGGTCGCCAACAATACCTGAGCCAACCGATTTTAATGCCACGCGGATTTGATGCGTTTTACCAGTGTGTGGCTTACATAAAAATAGGCGCTCTCCGGACTCTGCCGCAAGAGAGAAAAACTGGGTGACGGCTGGGTTATTTTTGCTGTTGACCAGCTTCCATGATGAACGGCGCGAACGCTCCATATCACCAACGACCAAACCTTGTTTCTTTTTCGGCTTTTTAGAGCCAATCGCCAGATAGAACTTTTCCACTTGGCGGTCAGCAAAAGCTTGCGATAATGCACTGGCCGCTTTGGCGTTGCGTCCGAGGAGCAGAATACCCGATGTCATTTTATCCAAGCGATGGATAAGATAGAGCTGCTGATCACCACTCTGCTTAGCCACTTCTTGCAGCAGCATTGTGTCGCCATCGTCTTTATGAACAGAGACGTTGGGATGCTTATTGATGATCAGAAAATCGGGATGGGTATGTAGAATATCGAACATAAAAAACTGGCTCCACGTTTGGAGCCAGCAGTATACATAAGTTACCGGACAAAGCTATCGAGGCTTGCCCCCAAGGTCTTTGCTAAAGCTTCTTCGAGAAAATGCCAGCAAGACCAATGATTGCGATACCCAGCAGCATGATTTCACCTTTGCCACTATCAAAGCCAGACTTAATCCCCATGAAGGCAACAATAGCAATCGCAACAGGAATCAGGTATTTAACTAGGTTGTACCACAATCCAAATAACGGGAAGGATACTTCGCCGTCATTAGTGATCTCTTTTTCTAGCTCAGCACGGCTTAGGCGCCATCCAGCAAAGATACAAACCAACATACCACCAACCGCTAGGAAGATTTTGTCCGTTAGCAAGTCGAAGATATCAAAGGCACCTGTACCAAACAGCGTTGGCCCCATTCCACCTAACGATAGTGACGCAAAAATACATAATGCCGCCATAACTGCACTTGCAGACAGAACCGCGTTAGAGCGCTTCATGCCTTTCTCATCGATTAGGTAAGACACGACAACTTCCAATAGTGATACTGAAGAAGTTAATGCCGCCACCGTCAAGCCGATGAAAAATAGCAACGCGAATAGCAACCCAATCACACCGCCCATTTCAGCAAATAGTTGAGGAACGACAACGAATACAAGACCAGGGCCTGCCGCAGGCTCCATGCCAAAGGCAAACATAGCTGGGAACATAGCAACACCAGCAAGAATCGCTACACCTGTATCCATCGCAGTAACCATACCGGTTGTTTGAACTAGGTTCTCTTTCTTCTTCAGGTAAGAACCGTACGTCATCATACAACCCATACCTAAGCTAAGTGAGAAGAACGCCTGCCCTAGTGCAGCAAGAACCACATTGCTGTCGACTTTAGAAAAGTCCGGCATGAACAAGAACTCAAGGCCAGCCATTGCACCTGGCAGCATCAAGCCTTTAACAGAAACAACGATTAGGATTAAGAACAAAAGCGGCATCAGAACCTTACCGGCTTTCTCAATACCACCCGAGATCCCTTTCATCACAATCATGACGTTAAGGAACAGGTAAACACCCATCCACATTAAAGGTTGAATCGGATCTGAGATGAAACCGCCAAAGCTGTCGCCAATTGCTTCTGGCGCGCTGAGTAGACCACCACCCACTTTAAAGATGTAGGCCAATGCCCAACCACCAACCACAGGGTAGAAGCCCATGATCAAAAGACCACTGAAGACTCCCATAACGCCAGTGAACGTCCAGCGTCGGTCAGTTGTTTTGAATGCACCTACGGCAGAAAGACCTGTCTTACGACCAATAGCGAACTCTGTCAGCATCACGCTAAAGCCGATAAAAATTACAAAGATAAGATAGATAGCAACGAATGCACCGCCGCCACTCTCACCTGCTGTGTAAGGGAATTTCCATATATTGCCTAAACCGACAGCGGAACCCGCTGCTGCCATTACGAAGCCTAGTTTAGACCCCCACGTATCACGTGGTGCTGCTGTATTAGTTGTAGCCACGCTTTTTCTCCAAAATTAGTTTGTTGTGTATGCATAGAGATAGGCGTCTAAAAAGTTTATGTAAAAATTATTGTACACTTATAAAATAAGCGTTCGACGCACTATGTCTAGAAAGTAAAGCAGCTCCCCTTTAAAATTGGAACCCCAAAAAAGTACATTTATCGCACAAGTGTCGAGTTACGCAGGTTAAATGCTGCTTTTTTGTTCAAAAGTTAAAGAATGACCTTATTTTTCACATTAAAATAACAGAATCAGCTGTTAAGAAATTCGTTCCTCATATAAGGTCAATCCCATGTCTAAATGGGAAATCTATTCCCCCAACCCACTTTTATGCTTAATATCCTAGAAGGGCATATTACTCTGAGCGTATATGGACAAGTTTTATCACTTTCTTACTTTAGCTGGCATCGGGCTATATTGGTTATTGGTCGCAGGTGTGACCATTCGTGTCGTTTTAAAGCGCCGTGCAGTGAGCGTGTCTTTAGCTTGGCTAATGATCATTTATATCCTTCCCGTTCTGGGTGTCGCGTGTTATTTCCTCTTCGGTGAACTGAACTTAGGCAGAAAACGGGCCGAACGCGCAAAAGAGATGTTTACACCATTTGAGAAGTGGTTCAGTCAGCTTAACGACTGTAACGCGCACAACCCAGAAACGATGGGAAGGCACATCTACCGAATTGATGAACTATGTAACAACCGCCTTGGTCTTCCCGCATTGAGCGGTAATACATTGTCGCTGCAACAGTCACCTAATGAGATTTTGCATTCCATTATTGAAGACATCGAAAACGCGCAGAGCAGTATTCGAATGGTATTCTACATTTGGCATCCAGGTGGTTTGGCTGACTCTGTCGCTTCTGCACTTATCCGAGCGGCTAAACGCGGCGTAGATGTCAAGCTATTGCTCGATTCAGCAGGTAGCCCGCGTTTTTTCAGAAGTCCTTGGTATCGAATGATGCAGGATGCTGGAATTGAAGTTATTCAAGCGTTAGAAGTGAAGATGTGGCGTATTTTCTTACGTCGTCTTGATCTTCGCCAGCATCGCAAGATCATCGTAATTGATGATGAAATTGCTTATACCGGTTCAATGAACTTGGTTGACCCGGCTTACTTCAAGCAAAATAGTGGCGTTGGGCATTGGGTGGACATCATGGTTCGCATTACGGGACCAACGGTAAACGTATTGAGTGCCATCCACTGTTGGGATTGGGAAGTCGAAACTGGCGAACGCCATTTACCGAGACTACCTGAATGTAAAATCGATGAGAGTGAATTCCAACACCCTATTCAGGTTGTGCCTTCTGGCCCAGGTATGCCGGAATATCTGATCTATCAAGTATTAACATTGGCAATAAACCAAGCCAATCGCTCGGTACGAATCACAACACCATATTTCGTGCCCAATGCTGATTTACTCGAAACGTTAAAGATGACAGCACAACGAGGCATTGACGTTGAACTCATTATTCCCCATAAAAATGACTCTATGATGGTGCAATGGGCGTCACGCGCTTTTTATAGTGAGCTCTTGAGTGCAGGGGTCAAGATTTATGAGTTTTATGGTGGTTTGCTGCATACAAAATCTGTCGTAATTGACGACCAATTCTGTTTAGTTGGCACCGTAAACATGGATATGCGCAGCTTGTGGCTGAACTTCGAAGTGACCCTCGCCGTTGATGACGAAGAGTTCACCAAGCAAATGTCTTGGTTACAAGATAGCTATATTAAGCAATCTCACACTGTTGTATTGGAAGAGTGGGAGAAAAGGAGCCTATTTTCTCGGTTCTTAGAGCGAGTGTTCTATCTCTTCAACCCACTCCTCTAATACCTCAAATACACCGACTAAAAAACCTCCAGCGCTACATGCATCCTGCTGGAGGTTTGTTCTTTTAGCTCCCTATCTACACGATACCTCTCGACATCATTACCTGTTCATCTTGGCTGTTATTGGCTGATAGTCGACTTTTCCCTTGCATAACCTACGTCGTCCATGTTTTAAATATTCAAAACCGCAATATTTAAGACAGGGAACTTTTATGTCAGAGGGAAAAAAAACCAAACTCATTACCGCTGGCCGCGATAAAAAGTGGACAAATGGTGTTGTAAACCCACCCGTTCAACGCGCTTCAACTGTGGTATTCAATACCGTTGCAGAAAAGAACCAAGCCACCATTAATCGTGCAAACAAAACGTTGTTTTATGGTCGCCGAGGCACCAACACGCACTTTGCTTTCCAAGACGCAATGGTTGAGATTGAAGGTGGAGCTGGTTGCGCGCTTTACCCTTGTGGAACGGCAGCAATTTCAAACGCCATCCTCTCTTTCGTTGAAACTGGCGATCACATTCTAATGGTGGACACTTGTTACGAACCAACTCGTGACTTTTGTAACACCATAATGAAGAAAATGGGCATCGAAACCACCTATTATGACCCAATGATCGGTGAAGGTATCCGAGACTTGATTCAGCCGAATACCAAAGTCCTTTTCTTGGAGTCTCCTGGTTCAATAACCATGGAAGTCCAAGATGTACCTACATTAGCGCGCATTGCCCACGAGCAAGATATCATCGTGATGCTTGACAACACATGGGGAGCAGGCGTGAACTTCTCTCCTTTCGAGCATGGCGTAGACATTTCCATTCAAGCGGCAACTAAGTATATTGTTGGACATTCAGATGTCATGCTAGGTACTGCTGTGGCTTCTGAAAAGTATTGGGATCAGCTTCGTGAACAAAGCTACCTGATGGGTCAGTGCGTTTCTCCTGACGACGCATACCTAGGTCTTCGAGGTATTCGCACGTTGGATGTTCGCCTAAGACAGCACGCAGAAAGCAGTTTAAAAGTCGCTCAGTGGCTCGCTTCTCGCCCAGAAGTTGATCATGTCCGCCATCCAGCTTTAGAAACAAGCCCTGGCCATGAGTTTTTCAAACGAGACTTCACAGGTGGAAACGGCTTGTTTTCATTTGTTCTCAAAACGTCTTATCCAAAAGCGACGACGGCTCTGCTTGATGGTATGAAACACTTCAGTATGGGTTACTCTTGGGGCGGTTATGAAAGCCTCATTCTAGCTAACGAACCTAAGAGCTTTAACAGCCTGAGAACCGTAGCTCACCCACACTTTGAAGGTACTTTGGTTCGTATTCATATTGGCTTAGAAGACGTAAATGACTTGATCGCTGATTTAGAGGCTGGTTTTGCGCGTTATAATGCCTTAATGCTTGAAAAAGAAGCCTCCCTATAACAATGATTGAATCGCCCTGCATTGCGGGGCGTTTTTATAACCCTCTGACTTAATTAGAATTAACTAACATTCGCCCGAACCATTAATTAATGTTAATCATTTGTGTTGTTTTTCAATTGAGCAGTCACAGAATGAAATAATGTGCCATAAATAGGCTTTTCAAATTTAGAGTTTCTCTCCTACTTTTTATCATTCATAAGAGGTCATACCACAAGGAGATAGTTTTGAAACTCAAATTTATAGCGCTAATGCTTTTTACCTTAGTTACCGTCCCAATAACCTCCGTATACGCTGCGACAGGTTATACCCAAACCAAGTATCCGATTGTCTTGGTTCACGGTTTGTTTGGTTTTGATACCCTGGCAGGCGTTGATTACTTTTTCGGAATACCACATTCCTTAACAAAAGATGGTGCTAAAGTTTATGTTGCACAGGTATCCGCGACCAATAGCAGCGAAGTTCGAGGGGAGCAACTGCTTGCTCAAGTAGAAACCTTACTTGCAGCTACAGGCGCAGAGAAAGTCAATCTCATTGGTCACAGTCATGGTGGTCCAACAACGCGCTATGTTGCCTCTGTCCGTCCTGACCTAGTCGCATCAGTTACGAGTATAGGAGGCGTTAATAAAGGGTCTAAAGTAGCCGATTTAGTTCGTGGCACCGTATCTGAGGGTTCGGGGAGTGAGCAGCTCGCGGTAAAACTGGCGCAAGGTTTAACCACTCTTATTAATCTTCTATCAGGTGGTTCTGATCTCGACCAAGACCCTTTAGCCTCATTAGCAGCCTTGACCACGGAAGGATCATTGGCGTTTAACCAGCACTACCCAGAGGGAGTCCCTACCAGTGAATGTGGTAATGGCGACTTGCTAGCTTCAAATGGCGTTTATTACTACTCATGGACCGGATCATCCACTTTTACAAACGTTTTCGATCCGACTGACGCTGCCATGATGGTACTTGGCTTAGCCTTTGATGGGCCGAATGATGGCTTAGTTGGTGCGTGCAGCACACATTTAGGCAAAGTCATACGTGATGATTATCAAATGAACCATTTGGATGAAATTAACGGTCTACTCGGTATTCATCATCTTTTTGAAACCGATCCAGTCACGCTTTATCGCCAACATGCAAATCGTCTCAAACTTCAAGGTTTATAAGAGGTCATCACAATGAAGAAAGTCGCTCTCACCACTTTTATCCTGCTCTCGATATTTGGCGTGGGAGCGCTTTCTCTGTTGCAAAGCGACAAACAACAAGAGATAACCTCTAACCATTCGCCATCTCAGCAAGATATAGCCGCCGATGTCTCTTCCCCAAAAGATTTCTTCGAATATTCTCTTAGCCGGCTGGGCGAAGAAGATCTCGATACGATCAAAGCGGAAGTCAATGATGACACTTTAGCAAAGCAAACTCTGAATATTGATGCCAAACTTTTTCAAACCTACCTTTCCTACAAGCAAGCACTCTCTGCATTAGAGCCTTTTGAGCACAATCACCTAACGCTTGAACAGTTAACCATGCTGAATGAAGCAATACTGAACTTACAGCTTCAATACTTTAGCGAGGCGCAGATAACCCAATTGTTTGACGAAGAAAACCGACTTCGCCAACTTGCTTTAGAAAAGCTGACGATTAAAACACAGGCATCGGATATCGAGAGTCAAGAACACCTTCTCAATCAAGCGTTATCAGAACAACCGGATTACATACGAGAAAGTGAACGCAATAACGCATTAGCAAAGCAGCTCGAGCAAGCTTCTCAGCTTGATTCACAAGACAAGTACATCGCCCGTGTTGCTCTGGTAGGAGATGCCGGAGCGCAGAGGCTGCAAAAACTTGATGAGCAAAGAGAATCATTTGAGACTCAACTCGCCACTTACTTAAAGCAGCGTCAAAATATTCTGAATAGAGATTTTCTAGGGCAAGACGAAAAACAGGCAGAAATCATTGCTTTAAGAAAACAAAGCTTCGATGCCACTCAATGGCGTCGAATCGAAGCTTTGGAACGTATTCATGATAGCCAGAACTAACAACATTAGCTTAATAGCCAAACGTTACTTATTCTGCTTTTTAGGACATCCAACGATATGGTCATCCACCATGCCGACGGCTTGCATGAAAGCATAACAGATGGTTTCACCGACAAACTTGAAGCCTTTCTTTTTTAGGAATTTACTCATGGCTTTGGATTGCTCTGTCGAAACTGGCACGTCACTCATATGTTGCCATTGATTAATGATTGGTTCGCCGTCCACGAACTGCCACAACGCGTCTGATAAACTTCCGTATTCAGCAATTAACGCTTTGGCCGCTTTGGCATTACTGAAAACCGAGTTAATCTTTCCGCGATGCCTTACAACATCGAAGTTTTCCACGATGTATTCAGCGCGTTCTTCATTTCTTTGTTCCAACGCATCTAGATCGTAATTCTCGAACGCTTCTCTGTAACCTTCGCGCTTTTTAAGGATGGTGATCCAACTAAGACCAGCTTGCGCACCTTCCAAAGTAATAAATTCAAACAGGACTTGGTCGTCATATACTGGCACGCCCCATTCGGAATCATGATATTCGCGCTCTAATGGGTGATTCATCGCCCACGCACACGTTTTTTGTTCTGTCATTATTCTTCCTTAAAAAGCGCCTCTAACTGATGAGCTAGAGGCGCGATATTTTTCATCGTTATATCAGTAGCACTAAGCCTGTTTCGGTACTGCCACTTTATGGAACAAACGATACAACACTGGCACGACAATCAGTGTCAGGACTGTCGCAAAACCCAAACCAAACATAATCGTAACCGCCATTGGTTTGAAGAAAATATCTGGCAACAGTGGGATCATACCAAGGATCGTCGTGATAGCAGCCATACAAACGGGACGGACGCGACTTACCGCAGCATCAACGACCGCGTCATAAGCCTCTTTACCGGACTTCATTTCAATTTCAATTTGGTCCAGTAATACGATGCCATTTTTGAGCACCATTCCCGATAAGCTTAAGAAGCCGAGCAATGCCATAAAACCAAACGGCGTGTTGAGTGCCAACAAACCGGTGGTGACACCAATTAACGCCAGTGGCACGGTAAGCCAAACAATGAGTGGCTCTTTGATAGAGTTAAATAGGAATACAGTGATCAAGAACATGAACAAGTACCCCATTGGCATAGTAGTAAACAGTGACTCTTGAGCATCACCTGAAGATTCGTATTCACCACCCCACTCTAGTGAATAGCCAGGAGGCATTTGAATCGCTTCGATTTGGGGCTGTAAACGTTTTTGCAACGTCGATGCGGTTTCTTCACCTAGAATATCAGGGTCTGCCATCACAGTGAGCATACGCTTACGGTTCTTACGTACGATGATAGGATCCTCCCAACGCATGTCGTAACCCATTGTGACTTGTTGAAGTGGGATAAACTCACTCTGTGCTGGACTCCATATTTTCATGCCTTCGATGTTACGAATATCAATGCGCTCATCTTCTGGTAAACGAGCCACGATAGGCATGAGCGTCGTGCCGTCTCGGTATAAGCCTATCGTCATTCCAGAGAATGACATGGACAAGAAATCATCGACGTCCGATTTGGTAATGCCATAGCGACGTGCCTGACTCTCGTTAAACTGAGGTTCAAGAACTTGGGTTCGTTCACGCCAATCATGCCTGATATTTGTTGCCTGAGGGTCGGCGTACATGATGTCCTTGACCTGAGCGGCTATCGTACGAAGGACGGTTGGATCTGAGCCAATAATACGCGCTTCAATTTTTGCACCACCACCAGGGCCTAACTCAATCTGTTTGAGCTTGTAATTGATTTCTGGGTAGTTGGCTTTTAAATACTCTCGAAACTTCGCCATTAATGGTTTTAACGCTTCGTAATTTTCCATACGAGTGGTTATCTCACCATAAGCCGCATAACTTTTCTCTGGCGCGTACGTTAACATGAAGCGCTGTAAACCTTTACCCGCGGTCGTCGTGATATGGTCAACATGCTCTTGCTTAGCTAACCAACTTTCTAACTCTTTAAGCGTTGTGTTAGTTGCTCGAATATCAGTTCCTTCTGGCATCCATACATCTAACTGAAAAATCGGCGTTGTCGACGATGGGAAAAACGCTTGCTTCACAAAGGTGAACCCGTAAACACTTGCCGCTAATCCCGCAATCAGCACCACAACGGTAAACCAAGCACGACGCATACAAAACTGAAGAAACTTTTTATAAATAACGAAAATAACCCCGTTATATGGATCATTTTCTTCCCCTTCACCTTGTTTAATCTTCTGGCCTTTAAAGAAGATGTCAGCAAAGAATGGTGTCAACGAGATAGCGGTAAACCAGCTCAACATTAAAGAGATCAGCAGAACCGTAAACAAAGTGCCACAGTATTCACCCGTAGAGTCTTCAGACAGTCCAATTGGCGCAAATGCAGTTACCGCAATCACAGTTGCCCCAAGTAATGGCCACTTTGTTTGGGTAACAATGTCGGTCGCTGCTTGGAGTCGAGTTCGCCCTTTTTGAGTACCAATCAAAATCCCCTCAACCACAACGATTGCATTGTCCACCAACATACCTAACGCGATAACCAAGGCACCTAATGAAATCCGCTGCAAATCTATCGCGAGATACTTCATGAAAATGAACGTACCCAACACCGTCAGCAGTAAAATTAAACCGATAAGCAGACCTGAACGTAGCCCCATAAAGAACAGAAGTACGATAATGACGATACCGACAGCTTGAGCCAAGCTCACAACAAAACCGCTAACCGATTTATCCACTTCTTTCGGCTGACTATAGATTTCCGAAATTTCGATACCGACAGGTTGTTGGTACTTTAGCTCTGCAAGGCGATGATCAAACGCTTTTCCGACTTCAACGACGTTGACGCCTTCAGCAAAAGAAACACCCACGTTTAGTGCGAGGCTGCCGTTAAAATTAATAATATTATTCGGGACTTCTACGTAACCACGTTTTATTTCCGCCACATCTTTCAAGAAGATGAGCCCCTGAGCACCCGACTCAGTAATCAACAAATCGCCTAGCTCATCCACACTCTGGAACTCGCCAGTCGGCTGAATTCTGATGTACTCGTCACCAATTCTGATCGCTCCTGCGTCAGAAACTACGTTTTGCGTCGAAAGAAGATTAAACACGGTATCCGGAGCAAGACCTATACTGCTCAATTTTTTCATCGATACTTCGATGAACACTTGCTCTTGCTGTTGCCCAGATACCGAAACTTTACTCACGCCATCAACCAGTTCGAGCTCTCGGCGTAAGTAATCGACGTAATCCAGTAGCTCTTTATAGCTATAACCGTCGCCAGTCACCGCTAACAAAATCCCGTAAACATCACCAAAATCATCGATCACTTGAGGTTCATTCACACCTGGAGGCAACGTCCCTTTAAGGTCGTTCACTTTACGGCGCAACTCATCCCAAATTTGTGGTAGATCATCAGGGCCATAATTGTTCTTCATCGTGACCGTGATTTGAGATAAGCCTCGGCTAGAAATCGAATTTACTTCATCAACATAAGTAAGCTGCTGAATCGCTTTTTCGATTGGATACGTCACTTCTTCTTCGACTTGTTGCGGTGTCGCACCAGGGTAAGAGGTCACTACCATCGCATCTTTAATAGTAAAAGCAGGGTCCTCAAGACGCCCTAAACCAAAGAATGCGGCGATACCACCAATCAAAAATATCAGTGCGACCATCCAACTGATGACGCGATTTCGGATGAAGTACGCAGCAATACCGGTCACATCATCATCACTTTGAGGCACTGATTTATTAAGATCGCTCATAGACCGGCCTCCTGCGTAGCCATTTCCTGTATCACTTCCACTTTCATGCCATCCCTTAATCGAGAAACACCGGCAATCACAACTTTGTCTTTGAGCATGAGACCATCAAGGATTTGAATGGACGTTTTAGATGCCTTACCTGCTCGCACCTGTTTGCGCGATACCGTATTGTCGTCATTCAGTACCCAAACAAATTTGTTTTCGCGCCCCAGCTCGTCACCATCCGCATTAAAAATGGCTTCGATAGGGACATTAATTCCTAGGTTGAGATCAAGCCCAACATTCTCGTCTTTAGACGTTACTTCAACAGCCATCCCATCTAGGATGTACTCTTCTTCCGGCATAGGAAGCGACAGTGTGACAGTAAACGTACCTGTTGTTGGATCGGGTTCGGTCGTAAATTCTTTTACCGTCGCGTTATATTCGTTACCGCTGGGCACGCGCACCAATGCTTTGATCGCTGTGAGTCTTTCTTCCGTTGGCGGTTGGTTCACATAGAGGCGGTCTGGAAGCTGAATCAACACTTCGACTCGCTCCAAGCTGTGAATATTAACGATATGCTGTCCGACTTGAACATTTTCGAATTGGTCGATATTAACTCGCGAAATAATCCCATCCACGGGCGCTTTTAAGGCAGTAAATGATAGACGAAGTTTGGCTAACTGAAGCTCAGCTAAGGCGATTTGTCGTTGTGCTGCAATTTCATCAAACTGAGACTTAGCTAATAGGCCTTTATCAACCAAAGGGCGTGAGCGGCGATACTGACTGTCGACAACAGAAAAACGCGCACTCGCATTATCTACATCCAACTCATAGTCAGTGGGATCTAGCGTTGCAATAACATCACCCTTCGTGACTTTGTCGCCCTCTTTTACCATGATGCGGCTGACTTCTCCTGCCACTCTGAAGCTCAAATGAGAGCGATCCGCTGCATTCGCAACCGCAGGGAAGTACAAGTTGTCGTCCACCTTGTTTCCCGCTAATGACGTAACTCTAACTCGTGGCGTTTCGAGCTCTTTTTCTGGCGCCTTATCCCCACAGCCAACGAGAAAAAGCGTTGAAAGTAAAGTCGCTAGAGAGATGATTCCTTTCATATTACAACCCTCTTTCCTTAATCCACGCTCTTACCTTAATTCCGGGTTCAATTACACTGACACCCGAGATAATGATTTGGTCGCCATCGTTAAGCCCGGCTAACACTTGATTTTTGTCATTCATCTCAATTGCGGCTTTGGACACAATGCCTTGCTCATCGACACGCCAAACGTATGTTTTGCCGTTCTCTTCTAGCAACGCGGAGTTAGGAATCTTTGTCGCTCCTGCACTTTTGGACAGGAGGTAAGCATTGCCAGACATTCCCGGCAAAAGGCCTATTTCTGCTGGTCGCTCCATGACCATCGTAACTTTGTAACTGCCCGTTTTAGGGTCGGCTTCAGTATCGATTTCCTGAAAGGTTAAGTCAAAGGCTTGCTCGGGGAACGCATCAAATATCATTCTGGCAGAGACATCGCTCCCCTGCGTGTAACGATTTAGAAGATAGTCTGGGATTTGGAATATCACTTTGAGGAGTTGGTTGGACTGAATATTCATCACCCCTTCTTTCGCGGCAACATATTCATGGTTTTCTGCTGGAATGTACGAAATGGTGCCATCATATGGCGCGACAAGTTTGGTATATCTTAAGTTTGCCTTTGCTTGATTCCATTGAGCTTTTGCCGAGTTGTGGTTCGCTTTTGCCTCATCAAAATCTTGCTCAGATACTACTTGGTCTTTACGTAGCTTTTGGTATCGCTTGTATTGCACATCTGCGAGCAAAAAATTTGCCCGAGCTTGCTGTTCGAGCAGAGAATATTCATCTGGGTTTAATGACGCCAAAACATCACCTTTACTGACGACTTGACCTTCATTCACTTCTATCGTTTGAAGAAGCCCTGGAACTCGAAATGTCAGTACTGCTCTATCGCCAGCTTCCGTCGTGGCAGGAAAATGTCGCTCAAACTGGGCATTGCCAACAGATACTGTAAATAGCTTCGCAGGACGCGATTCAGGTTCAGGAACAGGAGGAAGTTCTTTGCCGCACCCCGACAAGACAGCCGAGATGGCAATAGGAATGAGCAATTTTCTCATTACATTCATCCATAAAAATTGGGGGATTATTTTTAAAGTAGATGAATTTTGAACGAACTTCCAGAGCAGAAAAGATTAATAGTGCTTTAAAATTAGTAATTTGTGATAAAAAAGCAGGCTTTATGCCTGCTTCAGTTAAATCTTCTTTGGATACAAAATGCCTAGAGCTTACTGAATTCTCTGTTCACCCTATATGTATCAGACGTAACATAAGCTTCCATGTTACGAATTTTGCCATCAAGACGGTCAAAATCCCTTTCCAACACACTGAGCAGTTGATCAGGGCTTTGCCCTTTCTGCCAAGGCTTACTTTTGAGCGTATGCTCTTGCTGAGCTCTGATATTTTCAGAATACGTTACTGGTTGCTTTTCTAACATAAACGCCATCGCGATGTACGCTAACAATACCAAAAACGTACCACCTAACAGCGCTGCAGAAATCACTACAATACGAATCAACCAAACTTCTGCACCAAAGTAGTTGGCAATTCCGGCGCAAACACCGGAGATTTTGCCATTTACTGGATCACGATACAGTTCTCGATTATTCATACTTTCGTCTCCATGTTGGTGACTCAGCATCCAAGATGCGCTCCAATGTATCAACTCGGGACTGCATCGCTTCCGCTTTTTCAGATAGTACCTGAAGGCGCTCTAAATCTTGGCTCGACAGTGCACTATCTGTTTTGCGTTTGCTGCGATAGTGTAAGAAGAGCCATAGTGGAGCGACAAAGATTAAAAAGACAATCACTGGTCCTGCTATAAAAAATGCCGACATAAATGGCTCCTTTCTTATTTATCTTTCGATGACATCTGTTCTTTCAGTTTTGCCAACTCTTTTTCAATTTCGTCTTGTGCCTGCAACTCTGCAAACTCTTGTTCTAGCGATTTAGCATTACCAGTTTGAGCATACAGGTCTGCTTCCGCTTCCATTTCATCCACTTTACGTGAGTACTGCTCAAATTTCGCCATCGCTTCATTAGTACGGCTAGTGTGCAGGTGTTTTTGCACATCACGACGGTTAGATGCAGTTTGGTTACGAATTGCTAGTGCTTGCTGTTTTGCGCGCGTTTCAGCAATTTTGCTTTCCAACTTACCAATCTCGCCAGTAAGCTTATCGATCGTTTCTTCCACTAAGGTTTGCTCAGTGTGGAGGCCCTTAATCACTTGCTCTAGCTTTTGCTTTTCAATTAACGCTGCACGAGCTAGATCTTCACGCTCTTTAACTAATGCTAAGCTCGCTTTTTGGCCCCATTCGCCAATTTGCTCTTCTAACGTTTCAACCTTACGAGCCAACTCTTTCTTGTCTGCAATCGCTTTAGCCGAGTTAGTACGCACTTCAACAAGTGTGTCTTCCATTTCTTGAATGATAAGACGGATCATTTTTTCAGGATCTTCCGCCTTGTCCAGTAATGCACTGATGTTTGAGTTAACGATATCTGCAAATCGAGAAAAAATACCCATAACGGAACTCCTCTTTTTTCCTATTAAAACTCGACAAGGTGGTGATTAACCTTGTGTCTCCCTGAATATATAACAAGTAACGTGCCAACTTATAATTTTCTTTTAAATCAGATTGTTATTCATTTTGTTGTCGTTACACACTATTGTGCTATGATGTTTTTCACCAACTGTTGGTGAAATTTACCAACTCTATCTCTAAATCATGGCTCGGCTGTTAAATAAGAAGGACTTTATGAAGCAAAACCTGATTGGTGAATCACCTGCTTTTCTCGCTGTACTAGATAAAGTATCACAACTTGCACCCATTGAGCGCCCTGTCCTCATCATTGGTGAACGAGGTACGGGTAAAGAACTCATCGCTCAGCGTTTGCATTATTTATCAAGACGTTGGGATAAACCACTACTATCACTCAACTGTGCGACATTAAGCGAAGGGCTAATAGATTCCGAATTGTTTGGACATGAATCCGGCTCCTTCACGGGCTCTAAAGGTAAACATAAAGGGCGTTTCGAGCGTGCCGAGGGCGGTACTTTGTTTCTTGACGAACTGGCAACCGCACCACTTTTAGTTCAAGAAAAGCTATTACGTGTCATTGAATATGGTGAATATGAGCGAGTTGGCGGTCATACCGCTCTCAATGCGGATGTTCGACTTGTTTGTGCAACCAATGCCGACCTACCAAAATTGGCAGAGCAAGGTGATTTTCGTGCAGATCTGCTCGACAGGCTAGCCTTCGATGTCATTATGTTGCCGCCTCTTCGCGAGCGCAAAGAAGACATTCTCTCTTTAGCAGAGCACTACGCGATGAAAATGTGTCGTGAACTGCAACTGGAATACTTTGTCGGTTTTACCCCAAAAGCGCAGCAGTCGCTTATTGAATATGAATGGCCCGGTAACGTCCGCGAACTAAAAAACGTGATTGAACGTGCGATTTACCAACATGGTCTGAATGCTCACCCAATTGATGAACTGGTTTTCAATCCCTTTGAAACGGTTTGGCACAGCGCGCTTGGCCATAGTGCAAAACAAGCAGAACAACAAGAAGAGGAAGCATCAAGCAACACCATCCAATTCCCTCTAGACTATAAACAATGGCAAGAGGAACAAGATATCCATTTACTCAATCGTGCATTGGAAGAAGCCAAGTTTAATCAACGACAAGCAGCCGAGCTACTTGGCTTGAGCTATCACCAATTACGAGGGATGGTTAGAAAATATGGTTTGGTCGGACAAAGCTAACTTGACCGAGAGTACTCAATCAATACACGAGCTCGTGACTGCGCTCTAATTCGCATGCATTTATGGCATAACACCTTACAGTGTATGGATTTTATGTTTGGAGCGAGTTCACAAAGGTGATAAATTAGCGAGATCATTTTCGCTTGTTAGCTTTGAAAGAGTAAGATCAAACGAAACGAGCAAGATCCAATGAACATTTCATATTATGAATGCTTTTATAAGATTATCGCTGAGCCTTATTGGGATTAGCCTACTGACCGCTTGTGGCGATGAAATTGACCACAATGATATTCGCAAAGCTGGCTTTGTGTTTTGCGGACAAGGTAAGCCGACCACGTTTAACCCTCAGCTTATTGATAGCGGTATTACCGCAGAGGCTCTGAGCCCGCAGCTGTACGATACGCTGCTCACGCTCGATCCTAAATCACATCAGCCCGTGGCAAGCATCGCCGAGAGTTGGTCAGTAAATGAATCAGGGACGGAATACACGTTTAAGCTTAAACGTGGTGTTCAATTCCAAACCACGCCTTGGTTCGCACCCACTCGCCCATTGAATGCAAAAGACGTGGTATTTAGCTTCAAGCGAATCATCGATGTAGACCATCCTTTTCACCAAGTAGGTGGTGGTTTTTATCCATGGTTTGCAGGGTTAGATTTTCAAAACCTACTCCAAGACGTGGTTGCAATAGATGAGCATACGGTAAGGTTTACGTTATCTCAGCCAAACTTTTCTTTCTTGGCCAATATTGCCACCAGTCATGCGGTTATCTTGTCTGCGGAGTACGGACAGCAATTGGCAGCAAAAGATCATAAAGAAGAAATCGACCAACTTCCTATCGGTACCGGCCCTTATCAATTAAAAGAGTACCAAGTGAACGATTTGATTCGATTAGAGCGTCATTCTAATTACTGGAAGTCACCAGCAAAAATGGAACAAGTGGTGTTCGATATATCTCACAGAGGCACGGGTACATTAGCTAAACTTTTAAGAAACGAGTGTGACGTACTCTCTTCACCTATTTCGAGCCAAATACCTGTCATTCAAGAAAATGACAACCTTGAGCTGACGGCTACACCAGCTAACAACGTTTCCTTTATTGCGATAAACACAGAAACCACCGCGCTGAGTGATGCTCGAGTTCGCCAAGCACTTAACTTAGCGATCAACCGTCAAAATATTTTAGATTCGGTTTACTACGGAACTGGCTCCCAAGCTTATACCTTGCTACCACCTAATTCATGGGCTTATCAAAAAGACAGTGTAAAAATTCGTTATGACCGGAATTATGCATTGGCACTACTTCGAGATGCAGGCTACGAAGACGGCCTAGAATTGACCATGTGGGTACCACTTGAACCACGTGCTTTTAACCCAAGCCCTCGCAAGACCGCGGAGCTAATCCAAGCGAATTTTGCCGATATTGGGGTTAAATTAACGCTACTTACCGATGATAGGTTTGAACGTGTGGATTTGGAGAACATCAACGATATCGATTTACTTTTAACAGGTTGGATTGGTGATACCGGGGATCCTGACAACTTTTTCCGCCCTTTACTATCTTGCGAATCTGACCGCGTTGGCCTTAACGTGTCCATGTGGTGTAACGATGACTTCGATTTCTTGCTCGATTTGGCGTTAGAAACTCAAGAACCGCGTTACCGTTTGAACCTATATCGCCAAGCACAGAACATTTTGAATCAAGAGTTCCCGGTTATTCCTCTGGCGCATGGCGTGCAGTTCCGTGTGCACGACAAATCGCTGACAGGCTTCAAATCAAGCCCTTTCAATGCCCAACCGTTTGATAGAGTTGAGAGAATTCACTGATGTTTTGGTATACCGTTCGACGCTTTAACCTATTTATCATCACTTTGATGATCCTTACATTAGTGGGTTTTTCTCTGCTTCGCCTTGACCCTCTCTCGCACTGGGCAAACGTTGATTTTTGGTCTGGTTGGCAAACTTACTTAATCAACCTTTCTCAGCTTGATTTTGGCATAAGTAAAAACGGCAACGCGATTTATGACGAGCTCGCCGTCGTATTCCCTGCCACTTTGGAACTGTGCTTTTTTGCCTTTTTGGTGTCCCTTTTGATCGGTATTCCACTTGGAACCGTGGCTGGGATGAAGCAAGGTAAATGGCTCGACACCAGCATTTCATTCATGTCGATGTCTGGTTATTCCGCCCCAATTTTTTGGGTGGCTTTGTTACTTATCATGGTTTTTTCATTAGAGTACCAACTCTTTCCCGTGGCAGGACGATATGACCTGCTTTACGAAATTGATCATGTAACCGGATTTGCCATTATCGACGCATTCATGGCGAAAGGTGAATACCGCGCTCACGCACTGCAAAGCGTCATTGAGCATATGGTGCTGCCATGTTTGGTGCTTGCTTTGGCTCCAACCACCCAGGTTGTCGGACTAATGCGCTCCTCGGTAGCGGAAGTGATGAGCCAAAACTACATCCGTGCAGCGAGAATCAAAGGTCTTTCGAACCGCGAAATCGTAACTCAACATGTATTGCGGAATGCGATACCGCCTATCATTCCCAAAGTTGGTGTTCAACTTTCGAGTATGATTACCTTAGCTATCATCACGGAGTCTATTTTTAACTGGCCAGGTATTGGTCGTTGGCTTTTAGATGCGCTAGCAAGCCAAGACTATGCATCTATCCAAGCTGGCGTGATGGTACTTGCGACTTTGGTTCTTACCGCTAACATACTCTCGGATTTGATTGGCGCGATGATTAACCCTTTAGTTCGAAAGGAATGGTATGCTAACAAATAACGTTTATCAGGAAGAGCGCATTCCAACACAGTTTGAGCGTTTTTGGCGAAGCTACCGCGCCAACGGACTAGCCATGTTTGGCTTGTGGTGCTTGGTGTTTATCGTCCTTATTACCATTTTTGCCCCCCTACTTGCACCATTTGACGCCCAAGCACAGTCAGGTGAGTTGCTTGTGCCGCCATCATGGGCTCCAGCAGGAACGGTTGATTACTTTTTGGGGACCGATGACTTAGGTAGAGATATTCTTTCGCGCCTGATTATGGGCTCTCAGCTGACATTTGGCGCTGCTGTCGCCATCACCGCAATTGCTGCCGTTGTAGGCTGTTTAATTGGCGTATTGGCAGGTATGACGAAAGGCTTACTGTCGAGTACTCTCAACCACTTGCTCGATACCGTCATGTCGATCCCGTCGCTCTTATTAGCAATCATTTTTGTGGCATTTCTAGGCTTTGGTGGGTTCAATATTTTACTCGCAATCTGCTTGGCTTTGATTCCGCGTTTTATTCGCTCCGTTTATATCGCAGTCCACACCGAAGTTGAAAAAGACTACATAATGGCAGCACGCCTTGATGGCGCTAATGATTTCTACTTACTGTGGAGTTCAATTCTTCCTAACATTCTGACGGTCATTGCCGCTGAAATCACACTCGCGCTCTCTGCTGCGATTTTAGATATTACGGCACTGGGTTTTCTTGGCCTAGGCGCACAGGCACCAAGCACCGAGTGGGGAGCAATATTAGGTGACTCTGTCGAGCTTATTTATATTGCACCTTGGACAGTGACCCTACCCGGCCTGACCATCATGTTTACTGTTATTACCCTAAACTTAGTAGGTGAAGGTGTACGTCAAGCGCTTAATGCGGGGATCGAATAATGCCGTTGTTAGATATTCGACATTTGACCATTGAGATCGAAACACCTCAAGGGTTGGTCAAAGCCGTTGACCGAATGAGCCTAACTTTGAACGAAGGCGAAATTCGTGGTCTTGTAGGTGAGTCTGGTTCAGGGAAAAGCTTAGTTGCAAAAGCGATTGTCGGGGTAAGTAAAGATAACTGGCGCATCACCGCAGACCGTATGCGCCTTGGCAATATTGACTTGCTTCAGCTTACACCAAAAGAGCGTCGGCGCGTCATTGCTCGTGATATTGCGATGATTTTCCAAGAGCCTTCAACTTGTCTTGACCCTTCAGAGGAAGTCGGGCGTCAATTGATTGAATCCATTCCATCTCGCGCATTTGAAGGGAAATGGTGGGAGCGATTTAAATGGCGTAAAAAACAGGCCATCGCGCTTTTGCATAAAGTGGGTATTAAAGATCACAAGCGTTTAATGGGTAGCTACCCTTATGAACTGACTGATGGTGAGTGTCAAAAAGTCATGATTGCCATGGCGATAGCGACCAAACCAAAGTTGCTGATCGCAGATGAGCCAACCAACGACTTAGACCCAATTACTCAATCGCAAATTTTGCGTCTGTTGAGCCGCATGAACCAACTTAATAACACAACCATTTTGCTTATCGGCCACGACTTAGCGACCATAACACAGTGGGCAGGACGTATTACGGTAATGTATTGTGGTCAGTCGGTGGAGTCTGCCGATACCAGTAAAATCATTGCGGCACCCAAGCACCCGTACACCGATGCCTTGCTTAAAGCGATGCCTGACTTTAATGATTGGGTACCACACAAGCAAAAACTCCAATCCCTACCGGGCTCGATTCCGCCATTGCAGCATCTGCCTATCGGTTGTCGCCTCGGACCACGTTGCCCATATGCGCAGAAACAATGTGTAGAAATTCCACACACCAGACGAATTAAGAATCATAAATTTAACTGCCACTTTCCATTGAACACGGAGAAAAAGTCATGAGTGCGTTACTTGAAGTCGATAATTTATCGAAGCAATTTGTTACGCGCTCCCGTCTGTTCAAACGTCAGGTTAATGAGGCAGTTAAACCGGTAAGCTTTACTTTAGAGCCAGGACAAACTATTGGTTTTATTGGTCAAAACGGGTCAGGAAAATCCACACTAGCTCGTATGCTTGCTGGCGTTGTTGAACCAAGCTCCGGAGAGATCCGTGTGAATGGCGAACGATTGGAGCACAAAGATTACGCGACACGCTGCAAGCTCATCCGCATGATTTTCCAAGATCCAAACACATCGTTAAACCCACGTATCCAGATTGGTCGTATTTTAGAAGGTCCGCTAAAGCGAAATACCAACATGCCGCCAGATGCGCGCATGCAGCGTGTAAAGAACACCTTGCTCCGCGTAGGATTGCTGCCTGAGCACGCCTATTTTTATCCACAAATGCTAGCTGCCGGTCAAAAACAGCGCGTATGTTTGGCTCGTGCACTTATTCTTCAACCTTCCATCATTGTCGCTGATGAGGCGTTAAACGGTTTGGATATGGCAATGCGCTCGCAGATCATTAACTTATTCCTCGAGTTGCAAGAAGAGATGGGATTGTCATTTGTGTACGTGTCTCAGCATATTGGCATTGTTAAGCATATTACTGATAAAGTGATGGTGATGCATGAAGGTGAAGTGGTCGAGTTTGGCGAGACCAACCAAGTACTGACTCATCCCGAGCATCCTATTACTCAACGATTAGTCGAAAGCCACTTTTATAAAGCGCCAAGCCATCAAACAAAATAGCTTATCAAAGATGTAATCGTGCAAATGTAAAGAAGCCTGCTTTAACGCAGGCTTCTTTATTGCATGGGTACTAATCAAAAAACTAACAGCGGCTCGCTTGTTTGCGCAGTTCAAAATCAAACTCGTCAGGAAACAATACGACCCCTTCTTCATTTTGATTTGGGAATACAACAATCGATAGCTCGTCATCCTCTAGACCAGAGGTCCAACGGCTGTGCCACTTGTTTAGAGAGATCGCTTCTGGCTCGCAATCTTCCCAATCACCATTCGCCCATTGCAAAGCGAACTCTTCGTTTGGCCATACTGGTACACAATCATCATCTTCTGTATTTAACATGACACAGCCATGTTCGTCTTTCAGAATCCAAACCTTACGATTCGCCACAATCTCTTTTACGCAGTACTTTAAACGTTGCTCTTCGTTGTAGCGATTAATGGTATCCATCTGCTCTTGGGTCAGTTGCTCAGACATATTCGTCTCCTATTTCCCATAGAAAAATGCCCGCAGCTAGGCGGGCATTTAAAGTATATGCTAGAAAATTAAGCTAGCTCAGTTTGAAGCCAAGGCCAACCTTGCTTCTTACGGCTTAGCGTGTTTTCCATCATTAGCATGCCGTCTTTTTCGTGCTTAACAAGCTTCTCAGCCCACTCACCTTTGTATAGAAGACGAGTTTGAGCAGTCGTGATGTCTGTTAGCATTACAGCAGCGAACGCTAGGTTATCTTTCTCACAACGAGATTCTAGGTCTGCTTCTAGTGCTTCGATCATACCGTCAACTTGCTCAAGAGTTGCAAGTTCAACTTGACCAACCACTACGTCACGACCGTTGAATGGGTAACCTTTAAGGTCTTTCTCAACAAGCTCAGCCGCTGATAGACCTTCGATGTTTGTTTTAGCAATTAGAAGATCTTTAGTGAACGCGTCAACATCTTGTACGTCTGCGATTGCCGCTAGTTCAGCAACGGCATCTTTGTCTTTTTGTGTACAAGTTGGAGAAGCAAAACCTACTGTGTCAGATAGAATTGCTGACATCATTAGCTTAGCAATTTGTGGAGTAATCGCGTGACCTTCAATCTTGAACATGTTGAATAGAACAGTGTTGGTACAACCAACAGGCCAGATCCATGCTTCCATTGGGTTTACTGTCATCACGTCACCTAGACGGTGGTGGTCAACAATACCCGCAATTTCAGCTTCTGCGATATCGTCTGGTGCTTGTGCTAGATCTGAGTAATCTACTAGCCAAACGGTCTCACCCGCAACTGATGTGCGAAGCTCAGGAACTTCAGCGCCAGCAACTTCTAGGATGTGCTGAGTTTCACGGTTGATTTCGCCTTGGCGAATTGGCATAGCTTCAACGCCACGCGCTTTTAGAAGTTCAGTTGCAACGAGTGCACTACAAATACTGTCACTGTCTGGGTTCTTATGACCTACAACTAGAATCATGTTTCTTCCTATTCAAGTCAATTTTATACGCCGCCTAATACAGTTAATTAGGGCGTGTTTGCTCACAAAGGCCGATACTTTACCTGATTTCAGAGAGTTTGACACGAAGAAAAGTTCACAATGCTATTGCGAATAAATCTCATTTACATATAATGATAATTATTCCTATTTGCATTTGAGTAAACGATGAACGCGACCCAATTTTTACACTCTGCACAACAGTTGTTTCAGCCTACTCAGTTTCGTTTAGCTTATAAGCGATTGCTGATCCCTATCGTCATGCTCATTTTGCTAGGCAATGAAAATACACGTGACGTAGCCGTACAGACGCTATCCGACTCATTCTGGGCAGTGTCATGCTATGTTGCTGCCACATTGGCTATTTATCATTATCTTTCAAACTTTATGTCGAAAACCAATCGAATTACCGAGCTATATCATCGCTCGCGTAATCATCAGGTTTTCTTTGCTTCTTTGTTGGGTGCTTTGCCTGGCTGTGGTGGCGCTATTGTTGTGACAACGCAATTTATTAGTGGCCGAGTGGGATTTGGTGCGATTGTCGCGGTACTTACTTCAACAATGGGTGACGCTGCCTTTTTACTTCTTGCCGCCAAGCCAAGTGTTGGATTAGGCGTGGTTGGATTAGGCATTATCGTGGGTACTCTTTCAGGGTTAGTCGTTAATGCTTTTCATGCTGATAACTTTCTGCGACCAGAACCAAAAGAAGCACCTCAGACACATGCTTGTTGCCAACACCAGACAGACCGACACACACCCCTTGAACAACGTGCAATCAATCTACAAGGCGCCTTTTGGAAATGGCTTATTGTGCCTGCTAGTGTCGTTGCTGTGTTAATGTCTTTCCAAATAGATATTAATCAGTTGCTATCTTTGAAAGCCAACACCATTGAATGGCTGGGCGCTATCTTCGCGGTGATCACAATGTCGTTGTGGGCTATGACAAAAGAGCTCGGCGATTATCAGTCAACGGTCTCTGAAGATGAAAAAATTGTGGACTCGCATCCAATTCAAAAAGCGGCTCAAGACACAAACTTCGTCAGTGCTTGGGTGATCGTCGCTTTTCTGGCGTTTGAACTGACGACCTATTTTTCTGGAATCGACCTCGTAGAAACCTTTTCTCATTGGGGGATATGGATGCCATTAGCTGGCTTAGCCATTGGTATGCTACCTGGTTGTGGTCCGCAAATTTTAGTCACTAGCCTGTACATCTCTGGTGCAGCGCCACTTTCGGCGCAATTGGCAAATGCGATTTCCAATGATGGTGACGCCCTATTCCCCGCCATTGCTATGGCACCGAAAGCTGCTTTGGTCGCGACAATTTATTCGTCCATTCCTGCGTTTATTGTTGGATACGGGTATTACTTTTTATTCGAGTTCTAACGCCCAGAGCATCAAAACGAGAAAGGAGCCGCAGTAGGCTCCTTTCTTGATCTCGGTATTGGGCGATTTACTTCACGCTATGCTGTAACGATCGCTTTCGCATTGAGCCCTTTATCCACGCTCACCATTAACAACTGGCAAGGTTCTTGGTTTAGCTTTTCCCCTGTCCAGTAATCATACCAGTCCACCGGTTGATCAGACGTCAGCGTAAATTCCATCGCTCCGTAACTCGCATAATTAAACAAACAATGGAGGTCATTCTTCGTCGTTAGTTTTAAAAACGCGTGATTTAAACTCAAAGCGGTAAACTTTGCAGATTGTTGGTTACGTTGTTGACGTAACATGAGCTTAGACAGTGTCTTCTTAGCAAACGGCGTAATCTCAGGGAGCGGATCACCAGATAGCAGCAAACCACCACTCGCTAATAACACCGTGCGATGAAATTCATACTCTTCTCTGGATGCAGATTGATTAGCTAATGAAGTGAACGTGGCGCAATCCGGGTCAATTTGCCACAATTTTCGATGCTGCCAACTACGGTAAAAGGTTTCTTTGGCTATCTGTTCGAATCGACGACTATGACGCTCTACATCGTCAGAAACACGCATTGCATCCACAAGCCCCAGAGATGGCCACATTGGCGCGTTGCAACCTAAAAGCCACGCATCACCAACGCCTTTAGCAATCGCTTCCATTCCTAAACGATACGCCTCAACGCCTGTAATACCAGATTGTTTACGCACACCTTTTAAGGTGCCCCAATAGTTCGCGTCTAGCTTGAACAATTCAACGCCCCACTCTTGTCTCATGACAGAGACCACATTCGTCAGATGGTCTTGCACTTCTGGATTTGAGGTATCGAGTATGTACCAAGGTGTGCAGCGCCAACCACCGTATGTGACATCTTCTGCTTTAAGTAAGCTTCCATCTTTGTGGCGAACAAACCAATCTGGATGCTGTTTGAAGATCTCCGACTCAGGCTGAGCAATAAAGGGCGCCATCCAAATCGCCGGCTTTTTGCCTTTTGCACGGATACTATGAATGAGCTCTTTTACGCCACCAGAAAACTTATCTGATGGGGTTAACCAATCGCCCATAAAGGCTTGATAGCCATCATCCAGAAGTACCCACTCCAGGTCTTCGAGCTTATCTTGCATGCAATCAACGTTCTGCATGATGTTTTGCTCTGTCACGTCTGCGTAGTACGCGTACCACGAACACCAACCAACAGGCGCATCTTGTGTCACACCTTGGCGAACAGGATGATGCTTTGCAATCATCTCGCCATAGGTTTGATAAAGCTCGGACAGCGATTGACCACAGAGTACCGCCACGGATTCAAGTTGATTACTTTCCCAATCCGCCACTTGAGTCAACTCACCATCAATTGCGGCTGATAAAACCCAATGCCCATCACGCAGCACAACATCAAAATAGCCTGCAAAGCGATGACATGATGTGAAGCCAAATAATGTGTAGCCCGCTGAACCTTCCACCACTAAATAGTTGTAATAACGCTTAGGTGCATCTTTAGGGTAGATTCGATAAGAAGGATTATTGTCTGGGCAGCGACCAATATCAACGGGGTGATTGATCGTTCCCGCCGTTTGCGCCAACATTTGAAAACCATCCCCAATTACGTCGGCCTCGTGCTCGTACAAAAACGGCATTTCGAATAACACTTCACGGTCCGTAAAGGTTTTATTGTGAAGACCAGCAAAAGAAAAATGTAATTGATTACCCTCGACTTCAACTTGGAAGTCATTGTTATTCACAGTGATCTCAGTGTGATTTGCTAATTGAATGCTCTGAGCCATAAAGAGTCTACTCACTTAATTATTATTGTTTAGCTTGGCGCATTATCTCCTGCTTGTCTCACCCAATTCGTTACCATCATCACGAATACCAGTCTCGTTTAACGTTATGAAGTTACTATTGAGACAACGCTCACTGAAATTTTGATAAAAAAATACCAGCCCTGAGGCTGGTATTTGGATTTATGCAAACTGCACTAATTAAGCAACTTCGATCGGACCACCAAATGAAGTGACTGGCGGCACTTTACCTGTGAGCTTCTCGAAGTCTACGATACATGTGTTCGCAGAAGTCGCCTGTGCAAGCTCAGAAGAACCGATGTCTTGCGTTAGGGTGTTAGGATCACCGTAGGTACAGATTGCGCCTTCTTTCTCGTTTAGAGGACCGTACCATGCACCTTCTTCGATACGAATAACGCCACGTGGGTAGCTGTCAGTCAAAACAGCACCAGCTAACAGCTGACCACGACCGTTGAATACACGTACCAAATCACCATCTTTGATACCTTTTGCTTTGGCATCTGCTGGGTTGATGTAAACCGGCTCACGACCTTGTACCGCGTAAGTCGCGCGGAACTCTTCAGACTCACACATTTGAGAGTGAAGACGCTTATCAGGGTGGCAAGACTGCAACCAGAATGGGTATTTATCTGAACCAGGACCACCGTGTGAACGCTCTGATTTTTCGAACCACATTGGGTGCTCTTGACAGTGTTCGTAACCGTAACGGCCGATCTTGCGTGATGTAATCTCGATGAAGCCAGACGGTGTACCTAGTGGGTTAAGCTCAGGGTCTTTACGGAAGTCCGCATGACGAACCCAAGGTTTACCTTCACCGAAGTCTAGTACGCTCTTCTCCCAGAACTCGTTGAATTCTGGCATTTCAAACTTACCTTCGTTCGCTTTTTTACAATCGTTGTAAAGGCTTTCGATCCATTCCATCTCGCTCATACCACGAGTGTATTCTTCGCGGCGACCAAAACGCTGAGTGAGTTCACTCATGATTTGGAAGTCAGGCTTAGATTGGAACAATGGATCAACGAGACGATGCATCGCAATCAGACCTTTGTTCGAGTATGAACCGTATACGTCGATGTCGTTACGTTCCCATTGCGTACACGCCGGTAGAACGATATCTGAGAAACGACATGTCGCAGTCCAAGCAAACTCGATCGTTACAACCGTTTGAAGTTTGCGGAACGCTTTCTTCATGCGGTTACGATCTTGATGGTGGTGCCATGGGTTACAACCCGAGATAACCATCATCTTGAAGTCTGGCAGTTTCACTTTACCGCCGTTGTAGTTGATCTCTTTGCCAGGCTCTAGCAGACAGTCGATCCAACGTGCAACAGGGATAGTACGACTGTAACCGTTAAAGTCGTTGTTGTCCCACTTCGGTTTCATACCTTGGTCAAGGTTACGAGGGAAACCACCAGGGCCCGCGAAACCAGTAGAAGGCACACCGATACTTGAGTAATGGTGACCGTAAGAGATACCACCGCCAGGTAGACCGATTTGACCAACCATTGCAGCAACCACAGCCGCTGCCCAGTATGGCTGCTCACCGTGCTCTTGACGCTGGATACACCAACCCATCAGGATCTGTGTACGACCGCTGACTAGCATGCGTGCGAATTCACGGATCTTGTCCGCTTTCACGCCACAAATCGCTGCTGCCCATTCAGGCGTCTTCTCTACTTTGTCTTTTGTCTTACCTTGAACGTATTGAATGAACTCTTCAAAGCCGAGACAGTAAGTATCAATGAACTTCTTATCGTACAGGTTTTCGTTGTACAACACGTGTGCCACAGCGAGCATGAACGCTACGTCTGTCAGCGGGTTGATGTACAAGTGATCGTTCTCTAAGTAGCGCTGAGTTTTGTTCTTCACTGGGTCTACAGATAGAACGTTGATCTCACCTTTCGCCACTTTTTCTTTTAGTTGTGCAAGGTACTTAAACGACTCATGCGTTTCACAGTTCCAACCTACTTGAAGGTTTTTCACTGGGTCGTTAGCCCAAAGAACGATGTTGTCAGAGTTTTCTAGGATCTCAGACCAAGACGTACCTTGTGCATAAACTTCGGTTGAGCCTAGCACGTACGGCATAATGGTTTGACCTGCACCCGTCGAGTAGTCACCTACTTTAGTGATGAAGTTGCCATGCATACCTACTGCACGTTGCATGTGCGCAGTACAGTTGTTAAATGAACCCGTTTGGTTCCAACCTGTTTGACCTGCATGCAGCGCCCATGGGCCGTAGTCTTTTTGAATACGTTCTAGTTCGCGATAAAACAAATCTAGCGCTTCATCCCAAGTTACTCGGATGAAACGGTTGTTACCACGAGTATCCGCGCTGTATTTGTGTTTCTTCAACCAATCTAGACGAACCATTGGGTAACGCACACGTGAAGGGCTGTAGATAATACCCTTGATGCCGTTCAACATTTCTGTTGGGTTTTTGTCTAGCTCTAGCGGCTTGATCTCTTGAACTTTACCCGCGTAGATGTGGGCGCGGAACGCGCCCCAGTGAGAACCGGTTACTTTCCAAGTACCTGTCGTCTCAACGGCATTTGCAGAGGCGGACGCCAATAAGCTAGGACCAATTACTGACGCTGCACTTGTGGTTGCTACACCTTTAAGAAAACTTCTTCGTGTAATAGCCATTTAAAATTACTCCAATCCGACGCTTATTAGTGGTGACCTTCAGCATAATCTGAAGAGTGTTTCTGTAGATACTTCAAGATCAGTGCTTCACTGTCTGTATCTAGGTTAACGAACGCCAACATACCGTCGAACATACCTGGCCAGGTGTTCGCGTCGAAGTGCGCTTCCGCAGGTTGAGTGTGACATACAGAACAATTGGTCTTGTAGGCTTCACGAGATTTTTCCCAAACAGGATTGATGTCGTTCAGCATAGACTCTTTCTTAATCCATACTTTCGCCGCTACTTTTTCCCAAGGAAGGCCTGTTAGCTCATCCACTTTTTTCTCACCAGTCGTCACAATGTTGCTGTCTGTTGCTGCTTCTTTCATCAGAGACGCAGTCGCAATGTTCTTACCGAAGTCTTCTTGAATTACACGACCAAAACCTTTTGCTTTGCGCCAACCGTCAATTTCGATCTCAACAAACTCGCCTTTGTCTTCAAGAACTTTAACGGTCGATGCAGGATTAAGAAGACCAGCTTCTTTACTGCCTTGCGCATCAAAGTAAATTGGTAGGTGACGAACGCTCACGAGTTGCTGACCAACGCCGTAATCAGTGTTAGAAGTCATACCCTCTAGATCACCCACGATACCGCCAATGCTGTCCATGCCTGCTGGTAGGTTGTGCGCAATACCCTTGTGACAGTCAACACAGCTTTGATCTTTCTCAGCGGCTTGCTTCATTTGGATACGAGCCGTAGGAGACATTTGCTCGAAATCCATCGATTCGTAGTTGTGGCAGTTTTTACACTCCAGAGATTTGTTTGCCGAGAAACGATCCCATTCGTGTTTAGCAAGTTCGATACGACGCTCTTCGAACACACCCGGTTCGTCGTAGTTGCCAAATACTTGTGCAAATACTTCTTTAGAAGCTTGCATCTTACGAGCGATCTTATCTGTCCAGTTATGTGGAACGTGACAATCAGGGCAGGTAGCACGAACACCAGAGTGGTTTTTCCAGTGCACCGTTTCTTGTAGCTCAACGTACACGTTGTCACGCATTGTGTGACAACTAATACAGAATTCTTCTGTGTTGGTTGCTTCTAGAGCGGTGTTAAAGCCACCCCAAAAGATAACACCAGCAATAAAGCCGCCCATAGTCAGCACACCTAGGCTGATATGTACAGCTGGGCGCGTCATAGTACGCCACAGTTTAATGATTAATGATTTCATTATTTGCTCTCTTAAAATCTTTTCAAAAGTGTGGTTATGAGCTCACTGGCTTACATGCCGTGCGCGCCTGGAGGTCCAAAGAAGAAGACTTGCAACATCCAAACGATGAACCCGTAGCCGCCAACAAAGGCCACACTCAGAATTGGGAAGAGAACAACTGCAATGAAGAGGAACGACTTCCACTCCAGGGAGCGTTTTTCACCACTCTCAATTTTATTAACATCACTCATACATTTGCCTATTTTGTATCTAGTGTTATTGAAAAGCCCGCGTAACCAAGCTTAAGTTTTTTACAATCTCTAATGGAAAATGTTAGACCATACTAATAGTAGGGTTCAATCAAATAAGCGACCTCAGACCTTGTAATTCAACACTTTTTTGAGCTCATCCAGAGATATGATGGATTGATGTTATTTATTAAAAAACATGAACAGATGTGACAAAATAAGTCTTTTAAGGAGTTGTTAAATAACCAACATTTAAGAAACATCGATCACATTTAAATCGTAATTACCATGCCATAAATCGACTTAAAAACTCCGAAAAAGATAACCGTTTGTAAACAAAATGCTGCGTATTAATGTCGAAAATAGCACTCAAGATTTACTTTAAGAACAGCAAAAAGTGCACGTAGTGGTTCATATAAAGGGGAGGCTTAGATACAATTATTCGCGTATTTTCAAGGAGCGATTATGGACAACGTGGTGGATATAAGCTGGGTCAAACTGGCACTGTTTGGTTTGATTTTATTGGTCCCCTTCTTTATCAATGCCCGCTACAAATTAGGGATAGCAAAAGACACCATAATCAGTGTTATCCGAATGACACTTCAGCTCATATTGATTGGCGTGTATTTAGAATATCTTTTTCAATTAAACAGCTTACTTGTCAATATACTTTGGCTTGCCATCATGCTACTGATTGGTGCCAGCTCAATTGCGGGAAAAGCTCGCTTACCTAAAAAGCCACTTATGCTTCCGCTACTAACGGGCCTTACCTGTGGTCTAATACCACTTCTGATAGCAATTACAGCAGGCTTAGTGCAACCATCCCCTATTTACAATGCGCAGTACATGATCCCACTTGCTGGTATGTTATTGGGTAACAGCTTGAGTAGTAATATCATCGCTCTTCAGAATTTGTTTACGGCTTTTGAGCAGAGACAAGCAGAATATGAGGCTGCAATCTCACTTGGAGCCTCTCCTCGCTACGCATCCTTCCCCTTCATTCAGGAGGCTCTTAGAAAGTCCCTTGCCCCGACTTTAGCTTCTATGGCCACTACAGGGCTGGTTACCTTACCGGGTATGATGACCGGTCAAATTCTAGGTGGCGCGAGCCCGATGGTTGCGATTAAATACCAGTTAGTAATTATGCTGGCTATTTTCGTCATGTTGAGTGCCTCCGTAACCATAACGTTAGAAATGACATTGCGCTGGGTACAAACCAAAGAAGGCCGAATAAAGATAAAAATCGAGCAACCCGAATCGACCAAAACTCATGGTTAGCTGGCGCTTGTGGGTAAAGACCGTTAAACAACTTATATTGCCAAGTCGAACATACTTATAACTGAATAACTCAACTATTCTTCGAGCACTCATCAAGACGCTTTCAGATGAAAAGTCAGGCAGAATTCTTTTTGATATAAGCCTCTAATTTTATGAAATTTTCTTTGCAAGTTTAGATACGCACGACCTTTGATACAGGTTATCCACAGAAAATGTGGATAAGCCCCCAAAACCCATACGCAACCAGAAACATAGCAACATAAGTGATCAATCGAATCGTCATGCATTGATCACGTGACTGACATGTTCTAATTTTAAAGTAAAGGCAGTGACCACAAACTTGGAGAGACGTACATGGATGTCTTAATGATCAAAGAAAATTACGATGAACTCCTGTCCGATGCACCTCTGGATTGGCTCGTTCAAGAACCAAAGGAAGTAACTTCTCATTGGCTCCCAACCGATTTTGGCATCAACGAAGAGTTGATTTAACATGACTCGACTTATTTGACATTTGCAGAGACAAATAAAAAGAAAGGCGAACCATCTGGTTCGCCTTTCTTGTGATCTTCTAAACTTATCGCAAATGGTTATCTTCATCGCGTAGATAAATCATCCAATACCACATGCCAACAAATACGCCACCACCAATAATGTTTCCTATCGTAACAGGAATTAGGTTGTTTACGATGAACCCCATCATGTTTAAGTCCGCGTAGTTTGCAATATCTGCCCCTGTCATTTGCCAAAACGCTTCTGGCGCAAAGTACTTAATACCAATCGCCATAGGTACTTGGAACATGTTCGCAATACAGTGCTCAAAACCTGCCGACACGAACATAGCCACAGGCAAAATCATGACCGCTATTTTATCTGTCAATGTTCGCCCACTAAACGTCATCCAAACTGCAATACAAACTAATACGTTACACATAATGCCAAGCGCAACAGCAGCAAAGAAACCATGATGTAATTTGTGTTGGGAGATCGCCATCGCGTTAAGACCAACTTGGCCATGATCAAACATATATTGCTTGGTAACTAGCATACAGGCCACGAGCAAAATGGCCCCAACCATATTGCCAAAGTAAACCACCAACCAGTTTTTGATAAGTGCTTGCCAAGAGATTTTTCCACTCGCACGCGCAACTAGTGTCAGCACAGAGCTAGTGAAAAGCTCGCCGCCAGTAACCACCACCAAAATCAAACCAAGGCTAAATGCCAGACCACCAATGAGTCGTGTAATGCCCCAAGGCAGCTCGCCTGCGCCTGTCGTTACCGTGGTATAGAAGATGAAAGCAATACCAATATGAAGCCCCGCAGAAATGGCGAGCAGAAAAGATTTGATTGGAGCTTTCGTTGCTTTGCCTACCCCCACTTCAGCCGCGCGTTCCGCAGCTTGTGGCGGTAATAGTGAGTCAAACTGATTAAAGTTCATTCTGGTGTAACATTTAGAAACATTTAAAGAGGCGCGGATAATCGCTCTATTTCCCTATTTTTTCAAGTGCTATTTGGCGTGTTTACTAAAATCGTTGTTATTGGGAGATCAAGCAATAAATAGCGCCTATCATTCGCTACCGTAAGTATCATTGATACTTAACAAGTATTCGGCCTTTCGAACAAAGATCCTGCGTTATATCAGCCTGATAGCGCCATACTTAACACTTCTTGTCGTTGAATGTTGCCCAACGCTACTTTTCAGACTAGCTTGGTAAAAAAGCGCAAAGGAATCATTTATGAAATATTCAGCTGAACATATCGCCGAATTGAATCTACTTCTTCAGTTCGACCTAAGTAGTGCTGCAACTGGTATTAAAGTTCATACAGACGCGTCAGAAGAAATGCAGGCAGCCGTTGCTCGTCTATATAAGAAGCAACTTTGTACACAGCCTGACGGTGGTTATCTAACAGACGAAGGCATTGAAGTTGCAGAACATGCAGATAAGATTTTGAGAGTTCTGTCTGTGTAATTTGAACAAAAAACGCCACCGAACTCGGTGGCGTTTTTTAGTCCTATATTTTTCCTGTCGATGCCTGTGGCAATAATCGCTTTTTCATTTTGCTAAATGGTTGAACCTTGTCATACAACCAGTTAAAACCAGTGGCATAAAATAGGAAGAAAACGAGGAAGCCGGCTTCCAGCATCAGAGCTTGAAGAAGCGTAATTTCTAAGAACCAGGCAATCACAGGTAGAGAGATAAAGATTAATCCTCCCTCGAAACCAATAGTGTGTCCAAGCCGCATCGCTAAACTTCGCTCAGCTCGATTGTCACCAAACCACTTATCAAAATACAAGTTGTAGATGTAGTTCCATATCACGGTATACATGCTCAACCCGACCCCAACCAACGCGAGATCACTAGAACCCTTTCCAGTGATCAATGAAGCCGCTGGTACAATAATCGCGAGTGCGATTAACTCAAAAAGTACTGCATGAAAAATTCGTTCGTTACGAGTCATATTTCTCTGTCCAAATAGTTCTACTCAATGCTTAGAATTTTATCTATCATTTAGATAACCAAAAGTTAGATACCATCGGTTTAAGCGATATGTTTACCATCGAACAACTGCAAGCTTTCATTGCTACATCAGAAGCAGGATCATTTTCAGGAGCAGCTAGAAAACTGGGGCGAGCTCAATCTGTAGTGAGCCAGCACATCATGAATATGGAGATCGACTGTGGTGTTGAGCTTTTCGATCGATCAGGCAGGTACCCTAAATTAACTGAGAATGGCCTCGCGCTCGTACCTTATGCACAAGCAACAATCAGCCAACTCGACCGCCTAAACAATAGGGCATCGCAGCTCTTTTCCACGCCAACGAACAAATTAGTCTTAGCTATTGATGAAGGGATTCCTCTGACTCGCTTGCCGGATGTGCTAAAGAAGTTAGAGCAACGCTTTCCACACTTACAAGTTGAATGCTTAACGGCTTCAAGCCCTGATATCATTGAATTGGTTAAGTCGGAACGCGCCACGACTGGGATTATTTTGAGTGATTTACAAATGCCAAGACACATCGATTTCACCAATCTTGGCAATATTGCATTTGATGTCTATGTCTCTTCAACACATCCTTTAGCAAAGCAGCAAATCACTCACATTGATCAACTAAAACAACATCGTCAATTGGTCATACGATCCAAAAGTGCAGAGCCATGTGGTCTCAATCAAGCATTTAGCCCAGATATCTGGTACGCTGATAACTACTATATTTTGTTGGAATTGGCGAATAAAGGGTTTGGTTGGTGCTTTCTACCACAGCATTTAGTCGCGTATTCACCTAATACATTAAAAAAGGTTGGGGATGATTTCACAAAACTGGCTTGGCAAGTCAATGTTGACCTTATTCAGCACCAGAAATGGCATTCAGATCCCCTCCATCAACAAGCCAAAGCAGAACTGCTCAACCTATTCGGGCAGACATAAGTAAGTAGGAAGACCCAAATGGCAAATACATTGATCGTAGGTGCAGGCTGGCTCGGAACTCCGCTAGCAGAAACATTGATGAAAGATGGACACTATGTTGTCGTCACTCGTCGTAGCCAAACTCGATTAAAAGAGTTACCCACCTCATTAACTCACTCCGCATTGTTCGATTTCAATCAATTGAACGCCACAGCACGGCTAGATGAGTTGCTCAAACAGCATCAAATTACGCACGTTATCGGTGCTTTTCCTCCAGGGTTTCGTAAAGGACGCGGTCAAGAATATGCCCAGCAATGGCAAATACTTGCCAACGCAGCTAAGCAAAACAACGTTGAAAAACTTCTCATGATCAGCTCTACCACGGTTTACCCTAACCTTGCTTCCGATATGGAAGAAGCTGACGCGTCACTCTCTTTAGCAGCCGAAAGCCCTTATTTCTCTGATAATGCACGTATTATGCTTCAAGCAGAGCAGCATGTTATCGACTCGAATATTAGCTTTGTTATTCTACGTTGTAGCGGATTAATCGGGCCAGATAGACACCCATCTCGCTTTGCAGCAAGGCTTCAACAAGTTAGTCGTAAAGCACCAGCTAATATGCTTCATCAAGATGATGCTGTCTCGGCTGCGAAATTTGCCTTAGGCAATTTAAGCAACCAAGTCATTAATGTGACGACACCTCATACTGTCAGCAAGGCTGAGTTCTACCAAGCTGCCATAAACAAAATCGGAAGTGAGATACCTCTTCCACCCGTCACAGAGCAAGCTGACAAGCGTATTCTTGCTGACAAACTACTCTCACTTGGTTATCGATTTCACTTCAATTCAACTTTGGATGCGCTATGAGACTCTATAGACATATAGAAACGCTTTGGGATTACATGCAACTCAAACATAAACTGAAGCCTGCGGACTGTTTGTTTGTGATGTGCAGTAATGATGTGCGTGTAGAGGAGCACGCTGCCAAGCTCTACCACCAAAAGTTGGCACCTTTGATTGTATTTTCAGGGGGTGAAGGTCGCTTCACAGATGGACTGTTTGAAAAAAGCGAAGCAGAAACCTTTGCCGAGATTGCAAAGATGTCGGGCGTTCCAAGTGAAGCAATTTTGCTCGAAACTGAATCCACAAACAGTGGAGAAAATGTTCGCTTTACTGAGCAACGATTAAAAGAGGAAGGAAAACAGTGTTTCTCGTTTATTCTGGTACAAAAACCGTTTATGGAGCGTAGAGCAATCGCGACATTTGAAAAACAGTGGCAGTCACCCTACACTCAGCTCCAAGTAAGCTCTGCGGCTCTTCCATTTTTTGAATACATTAATGAAGACATGCCATTAATGATGGTGCTAGAAGCACTAATGGAAGATTTCTCTCGCGTAAAAAGCTATCCAGAGAAAGGATTTCAAACCAAGCAGAACATCCCTCATCAAGTCGAATCTTCTTACCAGGTTTTACTCGAGCGGTTTGGTTTTGACTTAGTCTAACTTTTTCTAACCGACAACAAAAAGCCACCAAGTTCGGTGGCTTTTCTGTATCAATGCGGCTTATTTACCGAGCGCTTCTTTGTAATGTTGGCGGCATACGGAGACATACTTATCGTTACCGCCGATCGCAACTTGATCGCCTTCTTTAATTGCCACGCCGTGTTCATCGGTACGAATAACCATATTCGCTTTGCGGCCGCAATGGCAGATTGTTTTGAGCTCAACCAGCTTGTCTGCCCAAGATAATAGATACTTACTGCCTTCAAAAAGTTCGCCTAGAAAATCGGTGCGAAGGCCGTAACACAATACTGGAATATGCAACTTATCAACGACTTCAGTAAGTTGATAAACTTGTTCTTTCGACAAGAACTGACACTCATCAACAAGAATACAGTGACGTTTTTCAACCTCATTCAGAGCTGCGATCTCCTGATACAAATTGGTATCCTGACGAAATAAATGTGCGTCAGATTGAAGACCAATACGAGAGCTCACTTTACCGACACCAAAACGATCATCTAGCGCAGCCGTAAAAATAACTGGCGTCATGCCGCGTTCTTGATAGTTGAAAGAGGATTGAAGAAGCGTTGTTGATTTACCCGCATTCATTGCTGAGTAATAGAAATACATCTGAGCCACAGAGCATTACCTAAAGTTAAAGTTTTAATTTATGGAAATGGAAAATAAAAGGGCTGAATTATCAGCCCTTTAAAAATGAAAATTCAATTACTTACGACGCCACGTTGTGCCTTCTGGACCATCTTCCAGAACAATGCCCATTTCGGTCAGCTTGTCACGAGCCATATCTGCATTCGCCCAATCTTTCGCAGCGCGAGAGTCATTACGCAGCTTGATCAGAGCTTCAATTTCAGCCACTTCATCATCGTTACCCGCATCACCTTTTAGGAAGGCTTCAGGATCTTGGTGAAGAATACCGATCACGTCAGCTAGTTCACGCATTAGCGCACCGAGTTCGCTCGCTTTCTCTAGGTTTTCTGTCTTCAGACGGTTAACTTCTCGCGCCATGTCGAACAGTACTGAGTAAGCTTCTGGTGTGTTGAAGTCATCGTTCATCGCTGCAGTGAAGCGAGATACGTATTCTTCACCACCAGCAGGCGCAGCGTTTAGGTCTAAACCACGTAGAGATGTGTACAGGCGCTCAAGCGAAGCACGTGCTTGGTTTAGGTTATCTTCGCTGTAGTTTAACTGGCTACGGTAGTGACCAGACATTAGGAAGTAACGCACTGTTTCAGCATCGTAGTGACCAAGAACGTCACGGATAGTAAAGAAGTTACCTAGAGATTTAGACATCTTCTCACGGTCTACCATTACCATGCCGCTGTGCATCCATGTGTTCACGTATTGTGTATCGTGTGCACAGCATGATTGCGCGATTTCATTTTCATGGTGTGGGAACTGAAGGTCAGAACCACCGCCGTGAATGTCGAAGTGGTTACCTAGGATTGAAGAGTTCATTGCTGAACACTCAATGTGCCAACCTGGACGACCTGGACCCCATGGTGACTCCCACGTTGGTTCACCCGGCTTTGACATCTTCCAAAGAACAAAGTCTAGAGGGCTGCGTTTTGCTGTTTCGATATCAACGCGCGCGCCAGCTTGAAGCTGATCAAGGTCTTGCTTAGAAAGCTTGCCGTATTCGTTGAATTTACCTACTTCAAACATTACGTCACCGTTATCTGCAACGTATGCAAAACCGCGCTCGATTAGCTTCTCAACCAATTCGATGATTTCAGCAATAAACTGTGTCGCACGAGGTTCAACGTCCGGACGTTTCATGTTCAGCGCATCAAAATCAGCGTGCATTTCACCAATCAAACGCTCAGTCAATGAATCGCAAGACTCACCATTTTCTGCGGCACGTTTGATGATCTTATCGTCGATATCTGTGATGTTACGTACAAACGTCAGATCATAGCCCAAGTAGCGAAGGTAACGTGATACAACGTCAAAAGAGACGAAAGTACGACCGTGACCAATGTGACAGAGATCGTAGATGGTAACTCCACAGACATACATACCGACTTTGCCAGCTGTAATTGGTTTGAATTCCTCTTTCTGTCTTGTGAGTGTGTTATATATCTTTAACATGATCTCTATCTATGATTGTGAATGAATAAAAGAAGATGAGTATATCAACTCCAACCTAGTTAGGTAATAGCAATTAACCGATAAAACGATAATCGGCTAAACTTCAAGCACAAAACGAAGAATTTCCTCTTCCTGAGTTTTTAAAGCACTAGAACTTAGGCTAGAATCTCGGGCTCAACACAACACAGTAAAGGAAAGTAGCATGATCACCCTTCACACTAATTTTGGTGACATCAAGATTCAACTAAACGAAGAGAAAGCGCCAGAGACAAGCGCAAACTTCCTTCAGTACTGCCGCGACGGTTTCTACGACAACACGCTTTTCCACCGTGTTATTGACGGCTTCATGATCCAAGGTGGTGGTATGGAGTCTGGTCTACGTGAAAAAGCGACTCGTGCACCTATCAAGAACGAAGCAAACAACGGCCTAAGCAACAAAGTGGGTACACTTGCTATGGCACGTACTATGGAGCCGCATTCAGCAAGCTCTCAGTTCTTCATCAACGTAAACAACAACACATTCCTAGACTTCCGTAGCGAAAGCCTAGACGGTTGGGGTTACTGTGTGTTCGGTGAAGTAATCGAAGGCATGGACATCGTAAATAAGATCAAAGGCGTTAGCACTGGTTCTTACGGCATGCACCAAGACGTACCTCTAGAAGACGTAGTAATCACTGGTACAACAATTGAAGAGTAATTCTTAGGAATTATTTTTAAAAGATAAGTTAATGGGGAGGCATAGCTTCCCCTTATTTCTATGACGACATTATTTATTTCCGATCTTCACCTTACCCCATCACGTCCTGATATCACGGAATGTTTTGTGACGTTCATGCGAACAGAAGCAACAAAAGCTGATGCACTTTATGTACTCGGCGATCTGTTTGAGTTCTGGATTGGTGACGATGACAACACCCCTTTTGCAGACCAAATCCGTGCAGAATTTAAAGCACTGACGGATGCGGGTGTGCCAACTTTTTTCATCCAAGGCAATCGAGATTTTTTACTCGGCAAACGCTTTTGCAAAGAAACCGGTATGACATTACTCGACGATGTCTGCACGATTGATCTTTATGGTCAAAAAGCCGTAATCCTACATGGCGATACGCTCTGCATTGACGATGTGAAATACCAAGAGTTTAGAAAAACCGTTCACAAACCATGGCTACAATGGTTGTTTAACCGTATTCCTTGGTTCATTAAGAAGAAAATTGTCTCAAAAGTTCAATCCGATATTCGTGATGATAAAATGAGCAAGTCATTAGATATCATGGACGTCAACCAAAATGAGGTCGAGAAAGTGATGTCTCAGAACTGCGTCAACTTAATGATTCATGGTCACACACATCGCCCGTACACACATTTTTTTGACGTCGATGGCGTTAAAAAGACCCGAATTGTTTTAGGGGATTGGTATACGCAAGGCTCAGTTTTAAAAGTAAATTCTGATAGTTTTGACCTACAAACGAGACCGTTCATACAGAATTTGCGTTAAGCATGTAGAGCGTGTAGAAGATTCACGCTCAAGTCGTAGATATTTTGTAAAAAATCGCTATTATCATAATACTAAGTTAAACAGAACGAAGTACCTAATTGAAGTATTCTTACGTAGCTCGCCAACCGATTCTGGATAGAGAAAAACGAACCATAGGTTACGAACTCCTCTTTCGAGACGGCCCTAAAAATACCTTCCCTGAAGTAGAACCAGAGCTGGCTACTAGTCGACTGCTATCCGATCATTTTTTGTCGACGCATTACAACACATTAGGAAACAAACTTGGCTTTGTTAACTTTCCGCATCAAAGCTTGGTAAACTTGGTCCCAACTTTGTTCCCTAAAGAATCTCTCGTCATTGAAGTCCTTGAAGACTGCGAACCGACAGAAGAACTGTTAGAAGCCATCAAGCACCTTCATGAGTGCGGATACAAAATTGCTCTGGATGATTTTGTTCCGACGAAAGCTTGGAAGCGTTTTCTTCCATACGTTTCCATGATCAAGTTTGATATTAGACTTGTGCCGATCAAGAAAGCTGCCATTTTTATTCAGGCGTTGAGCCCATTTAAAATCGACTTTCTTGCGGAAAAGGTAGAGACCTATGAAGAGTTTGAGCAAGCTCTAGAAGCCGGTTTTAACTATTTTCAAGGGTATTTTTTTAGCAAACCTGAGATGATCCAGAAAAAACGGTTGAACCCCGCGTTTCTTACCGTCATCCAACTTTGTAAAGAGATTGCAGATAAGCCCATCGACTTCAATGAGGTTGAACGTCTGTTTTCGATTGATGTGACGCTGTCATACAAGCTGCTTACTTACGTAAATTCAGGATATACATTAACGACTAAGATCAAATCGTTCAGACAGGCGCTTATTTATCTGGGTGAAGAGCGACTACGACGCTTTATTTCCTTAGTTGCAATTGCGTCCGTTCAAGAAGATAAACCTGACTCTCTTTACTCTTTAGCGATTCAGCGTGCACGAATGTGTGAACTGTTACTTAGTCAAATGAACACTAGGTATGACCCTGGGCAGGCTTTTTTGACAGGCATGTTTTCTTTACTCGGCTCTTTGCTCGATCAACCGCTCTCGGATGTCATTGAAGATATCCCCGTTGACGAAGATATAAAACTCGCATTAACCAGTCGAAAAGGCGTACTTGGTCACTTACTTTCGATGACGATCGCCTATGAACAAGCGGACTGGGAGTTAGCCGAGCGATATTGCACCGTTCTTAAATTAACCGAACCTCAATTAGCGGACGCTTTTAATCAATCTACCGAGTGGGCTCAAGAACTGCTGTCTCAAACGCCCTAAATCGCTATAATGCCTCACCTCCAGCCTCGCAATTGTGAGGTTGTTTGTTTTTACCGCTTAATTAATCGAGATTTCATTTTATGGCTTCTTCTTGCCCTTGCGGATCTAACCGCACCTACCAACAGTGTTGTGAAATTGCCCACAACAACCATGCTGACGTCACCACTCCAGAGCAGTTAATGCGCTCTCGTTACAGTGCGCATGTGTTAGGTCTAGTCGATTACGTGGTCAACACTTATCATCCAAGCTGTAATGCAGAAGAGCAACGTGAAGGCATTGCCCAATCTATCGACAGCGATTGGTGCAAACTTGAAGTTGTAAAAACAGAAGCTGGCAGTAATAACAATGAAGGCTTTGTAGAGTTTAGCGCTTATTTTGATGAAGACGGCAAACGCTACTGCATGACCGAGCGTTCTCGTTTCGTGAAAGAAAATGGGCTTTGGTACTACATTGACGGCACGTTTCCAGAAAAAGAGCTAGAAGAAGAACCAGAACAAGATCCTCGCCTAAACCAACCAGTGAGTAGCCTAAAAGTAGGTCGCAACGACCCGTGTATCTGTGGAAGCGGTAAGAAATTTAAGAAGTGTTGTGGGTAAGATCATCCACTCCTAGCTTATTGAGCTCTCTTTAATGAGATTCCTGATCTCGTCTAGGCTCGTTGGAGTGACGTGAATATATGTACCTGTTTGAAGTAAATAACTCTACTGCAAGCACCATTAGAAAATATACCGTCATTCTTAACAGCGAGGAACGAGTGTGATTCAGAATCTAATCGCTACTAGCACTGTTGCTGGTTTTACCCCGAATCAAGAACACTAAATTAAAAAAGCCCCTAGGCTCGAGAGCATAGGGGCTTTCACTTATCTATAGCAAGCTTACTTATGACGCTCTTTCAGTTTGTTCACTACGTCATTCATCGATAAGCCTTGGTCTTGAAGCAATACCATTAAGTGATAAATCAAATCTGCTGATTCACACACTAACTCCGCCTTATCGCCCGACGTCGCCGCAAGCGCGACTTCAACGCCTTCTTCGCCCACTTTTTGCGAAATACGCTTGGTGCCACGGGCATAAAGACTGGCAGTATAAGAGGAATCTGGGTCGGCACTCTTGCGGGCAGCCAGTAACTGCTCAAGTTGATGAAGCCACACCATTTGTGACTCCTCTTGAGGGTCCACATCCCAGCAAGTTGTGTTACCCAGGTGACACGTAGGGCCAATGGGATTAACTTTCACCAGTAGCGTATCGTTGTCGCAATCGAGCTGCATGTTCACCAATTGCAATACGTTGCCAGAAGTCTCACCTTTCGTCCAAAGACGTTGCTTGGTACGAGAGAAAAACGTCACTTGACCCGTTTCGCCCGTTTTTGCCAACGCATCTTGGTTCATGTAACCCATCATCAGCACTTGGCTTGATTGGAAATCTTGTACGATGGCAGGTACCAGACCATCCACCTTTTCCCAGTTGATTCGCTCAGCTAGCGAACTTACTTCGGCGGCTTTCACACTCATAGTCGTACCTCAATGCCTTGTTGTTTCAAATACTGCTTTAATTCACCAATGTTGATGACTTGTTTGTGGAATACCGATGCGGCAAGCGCGCCATCCACATTGGCTTTTTGGTATGCTTCCGCAAAGTGCTCCATAGCACCCGCGCCACCCGATGCAATCAGCGGTACATTACATACTTCGCGCACCATATTCAGTTGTTCGATATCGTAGCCGTTACGCACACCGTCTTGGTTCATCATGTTCAGTACGATTTCACCAGCGCCGCGTTTTTGTACTTCTTGCACCCAATCACGCGTTTCCCATTGGGTCGCTTTGGTGCGTTCTTCATCACCAGTAAACTGGTAAACCTGATACTTGCCCGTCTCTTTGTCGTAGTATGAATCGATACCAACGACGATACATTGCACACCAAACTTATCAGCAAGGTCAGTAATCAACTGAGGGTTCGCCAAGGCAGGAGAGTTAATAGATACCTTATCTGCACCAAACTCAAGAATGCGCGCCGCGTCCTCTGCTGATTTAATGCCACCAGCCACACAGAACGGAATATCAATCACTTCTGCAACGCGAGCGACCCAACTTTTATCAACGACACGCCCATCACTTGAAGCGGTAATATCGTAGAACACAAGCTCGTCAGCGCCTTCTTCAGCATAACGCTGTGCCAGAGGAACGATGTCGCCAATGATTTCGTGGTTGCGGAACTGGACGCCCTTCACCACTTGTCCATCACGAACATCAAGACATGGAATTATTCGCTTTGCCAGCATGCAAATGCCTCCTCTGCTGTGAATTTACCATCTAACAGCGCACGACCAACAATCACACCAGCCACACCGCTGCCTTTTAGCGCTTCGATATCTGCTAATGAGCCAATGCCACCTGAAGATTGAAACTGCACTTGTGGGTACTGTTTACATAGGTCGACATAAAGCTCTACGTTTGAGCCTTCTAGCGTACCGTCACGAGAAATGTCCGTACAAAGCACGTGCTGCAAACCTACCGTCAGGTAATCGTTGATCAGAGCTTCGATAGTCACGCCTGAATCTTCTTGCCAACCAGAAATCGCTACTTTACGTGTGCCGTCTTGATCGATGTTGATGTCTAGCGCGAGAACGATTTTCTCTGCACCGTATTTTTCCATCCAACCTTTCACAAGCTCTGGCTGTTTTACTGCTGTTGAGCCAACGACAACACGCTGAGCCCCCGCTTCTAGCAGATCAATCACGTCTTGCTCTGTGCGCACTCCGCCACCGATTTGGATGTTCGCTGGCGTGCTTGCTAGTAGCTTTGCAATTAAATCAAGTTGACGTGCTGTCGTGTCTTTCGCGCCAGTTAAATCCACCAAGTGCAGCCAGTTAGCACCAGCTTGGTGGTACAAGTTGAACTGCTCTGCTGGGTCGACTTTGTACTCAGTTACTTGGCCGTAATCACCTTGATAAAGGCGAACCACCTGTCCTTCAATTAAATCAAGAGCTGGAATAATCACACTAAATCCCTTTTATAATTCTAAGAAGTTTTGAATAAGCTTCGCGCCCGCTTTTGAAGAACGCTCAGGGTGGAATTGCACGCCGTAATAGTTACCGCTTTGTACTGCTGCTGTGAACGGGTTGCCGTATTCACATTCCGCAATCGTGTAATCCCCAACAGGCATCGCAAAGCTGTGCACGAAGTAGAAATACTCTCCTTCTTCAATATCTTTGAAAAGTGGATTACCTGCTTTTGCAGAGACCGTGTTCCACCCCATATGCGGCAACGGCAAATCGCCAGTTTGTAGTAGCTTCACTTCGCCATCACAAAGTCCAAGACACTCAACTAACTCGTCGGCTTTCTGCCCTTTCTCTTGAGACACTTTGCCCAACAGTTGCATGCCTAAACAGATACCTAGTAATGGCTTTTCTACCTGTTTTACCAAGCTGATCAGATCGCGCTCTTCTAGGTTCTTCATCGCTTCGCTGGCGGTTCCCACACCCGGTAGGAATAGCTTATCTGCGGATAATACGACTTGCGGATCTTTTGAAATCGTTACGTCATAGCCTAGGCGTTCAATGGCAAACTTCACCGAAGAAACGTTGGCACAGCCAGTATCGATAATGACAACTTTCTGTTCTGTCACTGTTTTTCTCCTTGCTAACGTTAGCCTTAAAGCACGCCTTTACTACTTGGTAGCTCAGTGCCTTCTACTTTGATTGCTTGGCGTAACGTACGACCAAACGCTTTAAATAGACTTTCAATGATGTGGTGATCATTGTTGCCCGCAGAAGAAAGGTGCAACGTACATGCTAATGTGTCAGTCAGAGAGCGGAAGAAGTGAACTACCATCTCTGTTGAAAGATCACCCACTTGCTCACGGCTGAATTGCGCGTCGAACTTAAGGTAAGGACGACCTGATAGGTCTAGTGCGCATTGCGCCAAACACTCATCCATTGGCAAACTAAAGCCAAAGCGACCAATACCACGCTTGTCACTCAGTGCTTCTTTCAACGCTTGACCCAACGCAAGAGCGGTATCTTCTACTGTGTGGTGATCATCAATGTGCAGGTCACCTTCCACTTTGCACACCATTTGGAATCCACCGTGCGTCGCAATTTGATCCAGCATGTGGTCAAAAAAGCCAAGACCTGTAGAAATATCGTTACCGCCTTGCTCGTCAAGGTTAACGAATACTTTAATGTCTGTTTCTTTTGTGGTTCGAACGACTTCAGCAACACGCGCCTTCACTGTGAGATCTTTTAGGATCTGTTTCCAGCCCATGGTTTCTGGGTTGTATTGAATACCACGAATTGCCATGTTTTCTGCAAGTTGAAGATCAGTTTGACGATCGCCAATCACAACAGAATTTTGGAAATCCACTTTGCCACCTTGAAGGTACTCTTTTACCAAGCCTAATTTAGGCTTACGGCATGAACAGTTATCTTCATCAAAGTGAGGACAAATCAGCACGTCATCAAATTTCACACCTTGAGATTCAAAGATCTCCATCATCATGTTGTGTGGTGCATCAAAATCAGCTTGTGGGTAGCTGTCGGTACCCAAACCATCTTGGTTCGTGACCATCACTAGGCGGTATCCTGCATCCTGCAACGACAGCAGGCTTGGGATAACAAATGGTTCTAGTTTTAGCTTATCTAAACGGTCTACTTGAAAATCAATCGGCGGCTCAACAATTAAGGTGCCATCACGGTCGATAAAAAGGATTTTTTGTTGTTTGCTCACTCGAACTTCCTTATTGCTATTCTTTTGGCGCTCCCGCTATTGAGCGAGAGCGATAAATTCTGTCTCTATTTATGCGTAGTAGTTTCTGATAAATCCAAGCGTTTTTTCGCACTCGTCACGGTTACCCACACTGATACGCACACAGTTTTCAATTGGCGAGTTACGCAAAATAATGCCCGTATCCCAAGCCGCTTTGAAAAGGTCATCGCCATCTGGGAATTTCACCAATAGGTAGTTTCCCCACCCTTCAAACACTTCCAAGCCCGGAATCATTGAAAGGCCAACTTGCAAGTAAGCACGGTTTGCATTCAAATCGAGAACTTGAAACTTCGCTCGTGCTAAACCAGCTTCCGAAAGCGCCTGAGTCGCAATTTCTGCCACTGGAACTGGGACTGGGTAAGGTGCGATAACTTTAAGAAGTACATTAATCAGCTCTTCGTTCGCAAGCGTAAATCCACAACGCAGACCTGCAAGCGCAAAAGCTTTCGACAGAGTACGCAGAATTGCAAGGTTCGGGTATTGCGCCAGTAGGTCTACCGTTGACGCTTCTGGACAAAAATCGATGTACGCTTCATCCATTACCACGATTGCACGGTCTTTTGTCATCTCAAGCAGAGACACAATGTCTTCACGCTTAACCAAGTTACCCGTTGGGTTGTTTGGCGAACATACAAAAACCAGTTTCACGTTATCCAGATTAGCTTCGATGCCTGCAAGGTCTAGTTGCCAATCTGACGTTAGCGGCACGGTTTTACGCTCTACACCTATGGTTTCTGCACTGATGGCGTACATACCGTAAGTCGGTGGGCAGTAAAGAATCGCATCTTCACCCGGCTCACAGAAAGCACGAATCAGTAGTTCAATACTTTCATCAGCACCGCGAGAAGTCAGTGTTTGTTCTGGTTTAACACCCGCATACGCTGCGTAAGCGGAAATCAGTTCTTTCGGTTGGCATTCGCTGTAACGATTAAGACGAGCAAAGTCTGTTTTGTATTCATTGTTAAATGGTGATTCGTTGGCATTTAGCCATACGTCACCCGTACCACCGATTCGGCGAGCCGACATATAAGGGGTAAGCTGTTGGACTTGTTTACGCGCTAGCTTTTCCATCTCATTACTCTCTTATTCTTACTTACTTGCTAATTTTTCTACGCGGATAGTAACAGCACGTTTGTGAGCGTCCAGACCTTCCGCTTCAGCCATCGTGACTACCGTTGGTGCAAGGTTCTTTAAACCATCAGCAGAAAGCTCCTGAACCGTCATTCGTTTAGAGAAATCCGCCAAACCTAAGCTTGAATAAGTACGTGTGTAACCGTAAGTAGGAAGGACGTGGTTGGTGCCCGATGCGTAATCACCTGCTGATTCAGGCGACCAATCACCTAGGAAGATAGAACCTGCGTTATCTAATAGAGGTAAAAGCTCGCGTGGGTTCTTAGTCTGAACAATTAAGTGCTCAGGACCGTAGTAATTCGAAATGGAAACCGATTGAGTAAGAGACTCGGCAATGATGATCAAGCTTGAAGCCAATGCTTGCTCTGCGATGTCTGCACGAGATAGCTCCTTAAGCTGACGTTGAACCGCATCCGTCACTTGATCAGCAATCACAGGAGAAGGAGTCACAAGTACCACTTGAGAATCAGGACCGTGTTCCGCTTGGCTCAAAAGATCCGCAGCGATAAAGTCTGCATCTGCGGTTTCATCGGCAATCACAAGAACTTCTGATGGACCTGCTGGCATATCAATCGCAGCACCACGGAAATCATTGCTAACCTGACGTTTTGCTTCGGTCACGTAAGCGTTGCCCGGACCAAAGATCTTATCTACTTTCGATACAGTCTCGGTGCCATAAGCCATTGCAGCAACTGCTTGGCCACCACCGACGTTGTACACTTCATCAATGCCACACAGTTTCGCGACATAAAGGATCTCATCAGCGATTGGCGGTGGAGAACAAAGAACGACTTTACGACAACCTGCAATTTTTGCAGGAACGCCGAGCATCAAAACAGTCGATGGCAAAGGCGCACTGCCACCAGGAATGTACAAACCCACTTTTTGAATTGGACGTGTTACTTGTTCACAAAGAACACCTGGCTGCGTTTCCACCTTGATCGGTTGCGGCTTTTGCGCTTTGTGGAACTTAGAAATATTGGCGTAAGCTTGCTCTAGTGCGCTCTTCATTGACTCTGACAAACGCTCTGACGCTGCCTTAATTTCCTGAGAAGAAACACGAATGGATTCAGGCTTAACACGGTCAAACTTTTCTGTCAGCTCAATAAGAGCAGAGTCACCTTCTTCTCGAACTTTAGCAATAACTTCGGCCACAGCAGTGGTGATATTGGCACCTTCTGCAATAGCAGGGCGCTCCAAAATAGAGTCTTGCTGATTCTCACTTAATGATTGCCAAACGACTGTTCTCATGATGCTTACTCCATCATTTTTTCAATTGGTAGAACGAGAATTGAACTTGCGCCCAACTCTTTCAGCTGTTCCATTGTTTCCCAGAACAGGTTTTCAGAACTCACCAAGTGAACAGCCATTTTCTGCTTATCTGCAGAAAGAGGAAGAACAGTTGGGTCTTCAGCACCTGGCAGTAGCGCTTTAATTTGATCTAACTTCTCTGCTGGGGCGTGAAGCATAATGTACTTAGATTCTTTCGCTTGCTGCACGCCTTGCATGCGAGTTAACAGCTTTTCGATTAGCGCCACTTTGTCTGCGTCGAACTCACCTGTGCGTTGAATCAATGTCGCTTTTGATTTGAAGATAATTTCAGCTTCTTTAAGGCCGTTCGCTTCCAGTGTTGCACCTGTAGAAACCAAATCAGCGATAGCATCAGCGAGACCCGCGCGAGGCGCAACTTCTACAGAGCCTGTCAGCATACATGTAGAGAATGGAACGCCGGCTTCATCCATGTACGCTTTTAGAAGTTGAGGATACGTTGTAGCAATACGCTTGCCAGCTAAGTCTTGTGGACCGTTGTACTCTTCGTCCTTGTCGATTGCGATAGATAAACGACAGCCACCAAAATCAAGTCGACGAAGCTGAACAAACTCGCAGGGTTCACCTAATGCTTTGCGGTCAAGGCGAACTTCTTCTAGTTCATTTTCGCCAATAAAGCCAAGGTCAACAACGCCATCCATAATTAAACCTGGGATGTCGTCGTCACGAACCAAGAGTAAATCAATTGGCATATTTTCAGAATGGACAACTAAACGCTCGCCCATCACGTTGAACTTTACGCCGCACTGTTTTAGTAGAGCTTGACTCTCTTTGCTAAGACGACCTTTTTTCTGAATTGCGATTCTTAAACGTTGTGTTTGCATTGCTTTGTCCCTATACAAGATTTTGATATCTAAGTATTTTTCAAACTAATAAAACTAAAAAACCCTCGGGAGATTGAAGTCTCCCGAGGGTTTAAAATCTGCTTTTACTTTGATTTTACCTCCGGGAGTTTCCTGCCTCCCGGGTATGCGTACATCTCCCGAAAGACTAGATTGGGTGATGATGGTGATGAATGTTCATTACAAAATTACGCATACTTATTTCAAGGCTCTTCTCATTTGCTTTGTTACCAACCACACTAACCAAGCTGATTACTTTTTTCAACCCTTAATTTTAAAAAAATTCGAATTGTATAATACAAATAAAAAAGGAGGCCGAAGCCTCCTACAATTTCACCTTTTAAATCAGTGAATTACGCACTCTGGCAAGACGCTATTTTAGACTTTGAAAGCCATGACAAAATAGCGCAAACGATAACGAATGTGATCGACGCTGCAATGAACGAGAACGCAATTGAAGCAGTCATACCAAGGGCAATAAAGCCGACGCATGAAACAAGCGCGACTGATAATGCATAAGGTAGCTGTGTTGATACGTGATCAATGTGGTTACAACGTGCACCCGTCGATGACAAGATAGTCGTATCTGAGATTGGTGAACAATGGTCACCGAATACCGCACCAGCTAAAACCGCACTCAGCATCGGTAGCATTAGCGCTACGTCTGTTGCCCCAGCCATGTCACCCGCGATTGGTAACATGATACCGAACGTACCCCATGAAGTACCTGTTGAGAACGCCATTAGGCCAGACAACAAGAATAGGATAACTGGTAGCCAGTGCGGGTTAATGTTGCCCTGCGCCATTGTCGAAAGGTAAGTACCAGTCTTCATATCACCGATAACAGAACCAATGGTCCAGGCAAATACTAAGATTAGAATCGCACCAAACATAGACTTAGCACCAATCCAAAGTGTACGTGCGATCTCAGCCATTGGTAGACCTTGCTTCACAACAGTAAACAGTGCAACTGCTAAGCCAAGCAAGCTACCGTAGATTAGTGATGTACCTACATCTGTATTTTCAAAAGCACCAAGAAGCGCAAACTCCTTACCATCAGCAGCCAATGCTTGGCCACCCGTGTAAAGCATTGAAGCGATAGTCGCGATAATCAGCGTCACGATAGGAAGTATCAAATCTGACACTTTACCCTTTTCACTTTCACGGATATCTAGCTCTTCGTTTAGGTCATGCGCTTCTTGCGAGTCATTTTCTTTGTCTTTATCAAAGCCACGACCTTGCGATGCAGAAATTTCATGCTCACGCATTTTACCAATATCAAGACCAAACCATGCAACAGCGAACACCATTAGCAGCGCAAAAACGGCGTAGAAGTTCATTGGGATAAGACGAACATATGCGCCAAGAGCCGAATACTCTGTGATCCCATGTGAGACTAAGATCCCGCCAATAATAGTAATAATGTAAGCACCCCAGCTAGAAGCAGGCATAATTACACACATTGGAGCAGCGGTTGAGTCTAGAATGTACGCAAGCTTAGCGCGAGACACATAAAAGCGATCGGTTACTGGGCGAGAGATCGCACCAACAGCAAGGCTATTAAAGTAATCATCGACAAAAATGAATACGCCTAAAAAGGCGGCAAGAAGTTTGGAGCCGCGTTTACTCTTCACTCGAGATTGTGCCCATTCAGCAAAAGCACGAGTACCGCCAGATAGCGTTAATAAAGCTGTTGTCATACCTAATAAGATTAGGAAACCAACAATGCTCATGTTCCAAGTGTTAATTCCGCCATCTTCAATAAAGACAGAAGAAACTTGAGAACTGACGTAACCTGCGGTGTCGCTGATAGACCAGCTATTAAGTAGCACCGCACCTAGCACGATACCTACACCCAAGGAAACTAATACACGTCGAGTCAAAATCGCCAAAGTCAAAGCGACAATAGGTGGCAATAATGAAACAGGAGAACTAGAAAAATCTATTAAATTCATGATCTTCAAAAACCAAAGTTTGGCTAGAGATCTACTGCAGACAAGTCACGTAGCATACGATACGTGCTCATGTTGAACTTAGCGACAGGGAAGCGAACACTCCACCCAACCCTACAGTAGCGCTCCATAGTTTAATGTGAATATATACTATGGCAGTGTTGTTCCTTTCAGATACAACCCCAGCAAGTAACTTTGATGAGTTACTTACTTCGGCAATCTTCGCCTTCCACTATTACTCATTGGCATCACCCCAATAATAGCTACTCTTCGAGACCGCGCCTCTACGGCAACAACAAACAATTAACCACTAACTGTACAAATTAACAACAAATTGTCTGCAATATTGCATCAGGTGGCAGCCATTGTACTTATGATGAGAGTCAATGCAACACATCAAACTAAATTAAACAAATAAATAATGGCTGAGATAATTTATAAACCTTGCCTACTTCCATAAGTTTTGTGCAACTGAAATCACATCAATCATGTTATTTATGAAACATTATTACTACCTTAGAAATATCATGGTTTATCTTATATCAATAAATTAAGGATATATGACACAGCATTAAAGATGGATGCTTCATATTTTTAAGTAATAACTCAAAATTTTTTATAAAAAACCAAGCTGTCACTCTCTCTATACAATAATGATTGTTGATTTTAGTTCTCATCTAATAATGATTTATTTCGAGTGTAATAATATTAATTGCTTTAAAAAATAGTCAAATTTAAACAAAATCTTGATTTAGCATTTGCACATAAGGAAAAGATAAAGTTAAATATAAGGACTCTTTGTTTATTTATAGATTGGCATTATTTAATCGTAACGATAAAAAGTGCCCAACACATTAACCTTTTAATAGGAATCGTTATGTCAGAGCTGACTAAAACCCTTCTAAATATCCGTAGCCTTCGTGCATTTTCTCGTGAGCTGACTCTAGAACAATTGGAAGAAGCTCTAGATAAACTCACTACTGTCGTAGATGAGCGTCGTGAAGCAGAAGAAGCAGAACGCGCAGCACAAGCAGAGCAAGAAGCTAAGCTTGCAGAGATTGCTGAGAAAATCGCTCAAGACGGTATTGATGTAGAAGCACTTATTACTGCGCTATCTGGCGAAACTAAGACGAAAGGCAAAGCGAAGCGCGCACCTCGCCCTGCTAAATACAAATACACAGATTCAAACGGTAATGAGAAAACTTGGACTGGCCAAGGTCGTACACCTTCGGCGATTCAAGAGCAACTTGATGCAGGTAAATCTCTGGATGAGTTCCTAATCTAGATCCGTGCTATTTTTAAAAGGCTCCCATAGGGAGCCTTTTTATTTAAACCATTACAAATAAAAAAGGCACATTTCTTAATGCGCCTTTTACTTTAGTTACAGAATAGTTAATTAAACCGCTTCGTATTAACGTTCCCAGTATGCTTCTTCTAGGCTATCTTCTCGCTCAGGAAGTCCGCGCGACAATCGTGGTGAATGTTGCACGAGAACTTCGTAGCTCGCACGGTTTGCGTATTTGCAGACTTGAGAAAAAGAAGAGTAAGTTAAATACTCGTTACTGTGCTTGCTTGAATTAGGCACATTTTCTTTATGGTATTTATTTGCTGCCATATCATGAAGAACCGCAGATAACGCGGCATCACCTGCGCCATTTGTATTCTTAATTTTTTCTGGACCACCCATATATGGCGAGATATGCGAGTACACTTTTATTGGCGCCTCGCATGAGTCTTTTTTCGCCGGACGACTAAATTCATAACGATTAAATTCAGCAATTGACCCTGGAAGTAATGGCAAAGAAGTTTCGCGCTTCGCGCTATCTTCCGTATACCCAGCCATAAATAGACCTACAGGACCCGCCGTGCACAATACTAGATCAGCCCACTCCAATGTTTTATCAGACGCAGCAAGTGGATCAGATTCCCCCGTCAGAGCTTCTGCTTCATCTTCATTCATCGCAACGACTGAAACGTTATCTCGAATGAATTCTTGCCAATATTTAGGGTCATCTTGAATAACAAACTTTGTGCCTAAAGTCAGAACAACAGGCACATCATTCTTTTTCGCGTACTCAATTGCTTTCATTGTTGCTTCCGGCATTGGGTCGCCGTCTTTGCAACGTACTAGATATGACGTCAGTACAAGTGCTGATGCATTTTTAAAGATTTTCTCTGGAATGCTATCAGGATGGAGTTGGTTCATTTGCCCTTCGCTGATAGCAAAAGTACGTTCACCGTCTTCTGTGATAAGAGCAAAACAACGGCCAATTGCACCATCTACACCTTGTAGGTAGTTCAAGTCCATGCGGCTTGATGTATTACAAAGATAACGGTAACCGTAGCTGCCAATCTTAATATCCTGGCTCATCACTCCAAGTAGTGTGGAGCGGTCATCCGCTAGCACGGAGTAGTTATGTAGCGTGTTACCAATTGTACCGCCCGCATACTCATTGGTAATCAAGTTCTCTTCTTTCAGTTGCTGGTATAACTCTTCTGCTCTTTCGTCATCGATAACCAGAGAGTGACCTTTACTCAGACCGTACTTTTCAATCACATCCGTTGTAACTTTTGCTTCAATATCAACCAAGGTTTGGTCAATACCAATGATGTGAGTGCGCGTCATCTTCTTGCTTTCTTGTGCTTGGCTCACCAGCGGGTCACGAGCATGAACAGGAAAATAGTGCTTCGATTTGCGTTGTCCAGGAAATTTCATATTGTCAGTCTGAGTAAGGGGATGAAAAGGAGAGCGGATTCTATACCGCTAATAATAAAGCAGCAATAAAAGCGATTATAGCAAACGTTTGCTGACAGCTTTTTTCTTTTAGGTGGCTTATTCACCTTCCATAAAGCTGAGATCTGGTAGTTGCTCAAGGTGCTCGCTATAACGCTTTAGGTTGAACTCACCTTCATTCTTCATTACATCAAAAATCTCAATTGACATCGCACATGCCATCATCGCAACCGCATCTTCACGTGGTGTGCCAGTCATCATTAAACGCATAAGGGTTTCTTTTACTTTAAGCGGGTTGCCATCTTCGAGCTGATTTTCCACAATTTCAATCAACTCACTTTCTTGCATAAATTGGTTTTCTTCTGTCATTTGGTGTTTCCTCTTGGATTTTGGCCAACTATGCCATATATACCTCTTCTATACTTGCGAAATTACTCGTTCGAATCTTTGTTGAAGAAAAATCCAGCGAAACGAATTGTGATTTCGATCTCGGATCTGTCACCGGTCTGTGGATTCTGATAGAATCTGCATCCCGTTTATTTAAGTGGTGTTTAGTAATGTCTGATAACAGCCAAAAGAAAGTCATCGTCGGTATGTCCGGCGGCGTTGATTCATCTGTTTCCGCGTATCTTCTAAAGCAGCAAGGCTACCAAGTAGAAGGCCTTTTCATGAAGAACTGGGAAGAAGATGACAACGAAGAATATTGTACAGCGGCAGAAGATCTTGCTGACGCTCAGGCAGTATGTGACAAGCTAGGCATCCACCTACACACTATCAACTTTGCTGCCGAATACTGGGATAACGTATTTGAGTACTTCCTTGCTGAATACAAAGCTGGCCGTACTCCGAACCCTGACATTCTTTGTAACAAAGAAATCAAGTTCAAAGCATTCCTAGAATTCGCTGATGAAGTACTTGATGCTGATTACATTGCAATGGGCCACTATGTGCGTCGCTCTTTCCCAGAAAATGGTGAAAAACCACAGATGCTACGTGGTCTAGATGGCAACAAAGATCAAAGCTACTTCCTGTACACATTAAGCAACGAGCAAATCGCACGTAGCCTATTCCCTGTTGGTGATCTAGAGAAGCCAGAAGTGCGCCGCATTGCGGAAGAACAAGATCTAATTACCGCTAAGAAGAAAGACTCAACTGGTATTTGTTTCATCGGTGAACGCAAGTTTACAGAATTCCTCGGTCGCTACCTTCCAGCTCAGCCTGGTAATATCGAGACTCCAGAAGGCGAAGTGATTGGTCAACACCAAGGCCTGATGTACCACACACTTGGTCAGCGTAAAGGTCTACACATCGGTGGCCGTAAAGGCGGCGGTGGTAACGAGGACCCATGGTTCGTTGGTGAGAAAGATCTAGAACGTAACGTTTTGATTGCTGTTCAAGGTAAAGACCATCCAATGTTGAAATCAGAAGGTCTACTTGCATCACAACTTCATTGGGTAGATCGTGAGCCAATTCGCGATGTTATGAAGTGCACAGTGAAAACTCGTTACCGTCAGGAAGATATTCCTTGTACAATCATCCCTATCGATGATGAAAACATTAAAGTTATCTTTGACGAGCCACAAATTGCTGTAACTCCAGGTCAATCAGCAGTGTTCTACAAAGGTGACGTGTGCCTAGGTGGCGGCATCATCGAGCAACGCATTAAATATTCTCAAGCTTAGGAGTCGTTACGTGGCGAATACACTTTATGACCGTACTATCGCTTTCGCTGGGATTTGCCAAGCTGTTGCTTTAGTTCAACAGGTAGCGAGAAACGGACATTGTGATCAAGATGCTTTTGAAACATCAATCAACGCTATTTTGAGCACGAACCCTGCTAACACAGTTGGCGTATTCGGTCGCGAAGCCGATCTAAAGCTCGGCCTAGAATGCTTGGTTAAAGGGATTGATAGCACACCATCAGGCAGTGAAATTACTCGTTACATTATTAGTTTAATGGCGTTAGAACGTAAGTTAAGCTCTCGTAACGATGCTATGTCTCAGCTTGGTGATCGTATTCAAATGGCCAAGCGTCAGTCAGAGCACTTTGAGCTACTAGACGATCAAATGATCAGCAATTTAGCGAGCATCTATCTGGATGTCGTTAGCCCTATTGGCCCACGCATTCAAGTAACGGGCACGCCATCTGTACTGCAGCAGACGGCAAGCCAACACAAAGTTCGTGCGCTGTTGTTATCTGGCATTCGTAGTGCAGTTCTTTGGCGTCAAGTTGGTGGTAAGCGTCGCCACCTAATCTTCGGGCGCAAGAAGATGGTAGAGCAAGCACAAATCCTTCTTGCTCGTCTGTAGTAAAATATCAAATAAGCAGCTCGCGTTTATCGCGAGCTCATTTTTTTCGACTAAAACAAATCTCGCGCAAACGTTTGCGCAATATTCGTGACAATTGCCACAGTTATTGGTATAAAGCTCACGAAATTTAGAAACCCAATTCAGGAGAACATCATGGAACTGTCAGCATTGACTGCTGTTTCACCAGTAGACGGCCGTTACGGAAGCAAGACAATTGCGTTACGCGAAATTTTCAGTGAATACGGTCTACTAAAGTACCGTACTATCGTTGAAATCCGCTGGCTACAAAAGCTTGCTGCTACTGCTGAAATTGCAGAAGTGCCAGCGTTTAGCGCAGAAGCAAACCAATTCCTAGACGACCTTGCTGCAAACTTCTCTGAAGAAGATGCACGCCGTATCAAAGAGATCGAGCGTACAACTAACCACGACGTAAAAGCGGTTGAGTACTTCCTAAAAGAGAAAGTAGCAGACGTTCCTGAACTGCACGCAGTAAACGAGTTCTTCCACTTCGCATGTACTTCTGAAGACATCAACAACACATCACACGCTCTAATGCTTAAAGAAGCTCGTGATAACGTGATTCTTCCAGAAATCCGTAACCTAATCGACGCTATCAAAGCACTAGCAGTGGAATACCGCGACATTCCTCTTCTATCTCGTACACACGGTCAGCCTGCTTCTCCATCTACTATGGGTAAAGAAATGGCAAACGTGGCGTACCGTATGGAGCGTCAATTCAAGCAAATCGAAAACGTTGAGATCCTAGCGAAAATCAACGGTGCAGTAGGTAACTACAATGCACACCTTTCTGCTTACCCAGAGCTAGATTGGCACAAGTTCTCTGAAGAGTTCATCACAGAGTCTCTAGGCGTAACTTGGAACCCTTACACAACTCAAATCGAACCGCACGATTACATCGCTGAGCTGTTCGACGCTATCGCTCGTTTCAACACTATCCTGATTGACTTCGACCGTGACGTTTGGGGTTACATTGCACTAGGCCACTTCAAGCAAAAAACTATTGCTGGTGAGATCGGTTCTTCAACAATGCCTCACAAAGTTAACCCAATCGACTTTGAAAACTCAGAAGGTAACCTAGGTCTTGCGAACGCTGTATTCGGCCACCTAGCACAGAAACTGCCTATCTCTCGTTGGCAACGTGACCTAACTGACTCAACGGTTCTACGTAACCTTGGTGTTGGTGTTGGCTACGCTATCATCGCTTACACTTCGACACTTAAAGGCATCAGCAAGCTAGAAGTAAACCGTGAAGCGCTTCTTGCTGAACTAGACAAGAACTGGGAAGTACTAGCTGAGCCAGTACAAACCGTTATGCGTCGTTACGGCATCGAGAAGCCATACGAGAAGCTGAAAGAGCTAACTCGTGGTAAGCGTGTAGACGGCGAAGCAATGCGTAACTTCATCGACGGTCTTGAGCTTCCTGAGCACGAGAAAGCACGTCTGAAAGAGATGACACCAGCGAACTATATCGGTCAAGCAATCGAGCTGACAGATAAGCTGTAATACTCCTGTAACGACCAGATACTTAAAAGGTTGACGCGAAAGCGTCAACCTTTTTTAGTTAGGAGAGTTAGGTCGGGAGAAAATAATTTTAGTTATATGGAATGGATTATTAATTGAAGATCAGCCCCATTTGTTATGGCAGCTTTTGGAAGAACAAGGTTATTGTTCCTACTTCCACACCAAACTTTTTTATTTTCGTTAGATTGAAAACGTGTCTGTCATCCTGACGATAAAGCCAATCATCAAAAGCAACCGTCACTGATGAATCCTCCATTTGTAGCTCAAAGTCATATTGCCACTGTAGCGCATTGCCCTGCTCTTCCCCTGTTGCCACACCTATAATATCGTCTGCCTTACCTTCATAACGACCGTCTTCTAATCTAGTGATAACCCAAATTCGCTGGTCCACCTCTCCGTCATCAAACACGAAGTCTTCCACCAGCGTCAGCGTATCACCCGCTACAGTACCCACTATATCGACTTCAAAGCGACGCGTTTGCTGTCCGGTATAATCTTGCACCATCCCCCACGCCTTTATGTCGCCTTCGAAATAACCGAATACGTCAAAAGTCGGTTTAGAAGAGCGGTAATTATCAATGTCTGCGGAACATGCCGAAAGAAAAACAGCTGCCACTAAAGTCGCTGATTTAAAAATTCGTTTAAACACTATCTAACCTGCCCTATCAATTGTTTTCGGAGTTTCGGAAATTCTGTGTTGGGTGATAACCATATAGCCAAAAATGCATCGTTCATTCGTTCGTCTTCAATGATGCCAACGTTCTTTACTTGCACGTCCCCAACCTGCTTATAAAAAAGCTGACCAGATTTTCCATCTGTTAGATAAGTAAGCTCGTCACCTTTTTGAATATCAGGAAACATACGATCGAGCTCGCTGATCCAAGCTTTTCGATATGAGTCCGTAAAACCCAATTTCGCCCACTGCTCATCCGTCACATCAAGCAGCTGTTGCTTACTGATGTCTCTCTTGTAATTAATTTCCAACGCAAGGGGATGTGGCGATACGTCATCGCTTACGATGAACTTTCCATCAGGCGCTTTTAATCTTGAGTGATAAATATCGAAGATGAACCAAGTAAGTTGGGCTTCTCCAACAGTTTTCCATCCCTTCCAATTCGCAATGTTGCTAGCAGCTTCGCTGTTTCCAACAGGTTGAGCTTGCAGAGCAAAAGAGCCAGTTACTATTACCAACGCAAGCAGCCTAGTCAGTCTCTGAGTTAAGTCTCTCTTCAAGCTTTTCATTTCCGTACACCTTGAGTATCAAGAGCATCATGACGCACCATTCGACAAACAACATTGCCAGTGTAGCGCCAGTGCTAAATCCAAATTCAACGGCTTGGAGCTTATAGCCAGCAAAGTAGCTCGCTGTTCCTCCGAGTCCGCCTACTATTGATACGTAGGTTTTTGGGAAACGGTACAAAATTGACTTGAGTTGATAGGCATACCAGGCGAACAGAATCCAAAGGCACAAAAGCCAAAGGGGTAACCATTGAGTGGCAAACATGAAAATTGAAAATTGCTGATTTAATGTATCAAGCACGAGACCAATCGTGGCGATAACACCAATACTTTTGAGCGAAGATGCGTCAGTTTTCAAACAATATAGTAGGGTTGCCAAAGTAAGGAATAACGTCACCCATTGCCATTGATAGGTTCCAAGCACCGCTGCAAACCAGCAGAGTTGGAACCATGTCGAAGCAAGAAACACCTTCATAACGAACTACGGGCGTTGAAACGTCATGTGAACGGCACTGATCGTGCGAGCCAAAAAGCCACCTTCACAGTAGCTCAAATAGTAGCGCCACATACGCACAAAGCGGTCGTCGTAGCCAAACGAGCGCACTTCATTCTCTGCTCGATTAAAACGTAAGTGCCATTCGTTCAGCGTCTTGGCGTAGTCCAAACCAATATCGAACAAGTCTCGCGTCACTAAGTCACTGTACTTTGTTGTTGCTTGGGTTAGTGAGGTTACCGACGGTAAAAAACCACCCGGGAAAATGTACTTTTGGATAAAGTCGACGTTGTTACTGTAGTAATCGTAACGCTGATCGGCAATCGTAATCGCTTGAATCGCCATCAAGCCACCAGTCTTCAATAAAGACTCACAGACCTTAATGTACGAAGGCAGGAATTGTTTGCCCACAGCTTCAATCATTTCAATAGAAACGAGCTTGTCATAAGTGCCGGTTAGGTTTCGGTAATCTTCTTTGAGTAGAGTGATTTTGTCTTCTAAGCCACGCTCTTTGATTTTTTGCTCCGCGTACGCGTGTTGCTCTTCAGATATCGTTGTTGTGGTGACCTGACAACCGTATTGTTCAGCCATGTAAATCGCCATAGCGCCCCACCCAGTGCCAATTTCAACAACATGATCGGTAGATTTCAGCTCAAGTTGCTGACATAGACGATCCATTTTGTTGATTTGAGCCTGCTCTAGAGAGTCATCCGCATGATTGTAAAGCGCCGACGAGTACAGCATATTGGTGTCAAGGAACGCTTCGTATAGGTTGTTACCCAAGTCGTAATGCGCATGGATATTTTTACGTGAGTTCTCTTCAGAATTTCTGTTTGACCAATGGCTGAACTTGTACAGTATTTTAGTCAACCAACTGCCTTGCTCTTCGAGTTTATCTAGAGCACGCATGTTAAGGGCCATCAGTTTCATTAATGAGGTTAAATCGGGGCTATCCCACCACCCATCCATATAAGCCTCACCAGCAGCAATACTGCCGCCCTGCAAGATCCGTGAATAAAAGCCTGGATGTTTTACCTCTATAGTAGCGACAACAGGTTGACCACTGTACTCCCCATTTGGCGCACTAAAACGCTCGCTTCGCTCTGTCGTTTCCGTCTTAAAACTTTCAATAACTGTTAAGCAGCCGATTTCCATTTTTTGCAGACATTGAAAAATAACTCCGCGAGCCGCTTTTTGCGTTGTCGTCAATTTACGCGGCAATGTCATAGAACTAGTATTTAACATGCAGAATTCTCCTTGTGCTTTTTATTTTTTTTGTCTGTTTTTTCAGTATCGGCTTCTATTTCTTCATGCGTTGAATATTTAGGATGAGAATAAAAAGGTGCGCCTTTCACCCAAAGTTTTAATGCGTGCCAATAAATACCAACCATTACTTTTACCGTTTGTATTGGTGTAACGATCAAACACCTCAATAAGGTTTTGCTTGAAAGTGGCTTGGCTTTCATAACCATGGTGGCATCAAAGTGTTTCTCTCCTTTGTGACATTCAAGATGAATATTCAACTTGTCTGTCAAAGGTTTAATTCTCCAGCGGTAGAGTTGGTCAATCGGGTTGAATGGTGAAACATGGAATGCTTTAACTTGTTCCCAACCAAACTTTTCTTCTTCTTTATCTGCTGACACCACGTAGTAATGTCGTTCATTCCAAGGAGTGTTACTCACCTCTGCGAGGAGATACTTCCATTCTCCTTCCGCGTTATAAACGTAGTAGAAATTAACGGGACTGAAATAAAGTCCTAGATAACGCAAGTGACAGACTGCGATTACCTTGCCGGTACAGCGAACACCTGTCAGTTCTTCAATTTTGCTGTGCACTGCCGACTTGACGCTACCTTCACCAATGTAATCACTGCGCTTGAAGCGAGCCCAATGCCACCAACGCGAACCAAAACCCCATACTTTTTTCTCTAAAGCATCGATCTCGTCTACATCAATGGCGGGCATAAATAAAGAGTAGTTCAACTCATGATTCACCGGCGTGAATCGACGGTGACGAACGTTGCCTATAAACAATCGGCTGTTCATTTGGCTATCCATATCACGCTGCGCCTTTTTCGAAAGGAACCACATTTTGTTCGCGGTACTTTTCTTCTAGTTCTTTCACAACATCAAGCGCGCTACGCACGCCATCTTCATGAAAACCGTTGTACCAATAAGCCCCGCAGAACCAGGTACTTTGTTTGCCCTGTATCTCATCTTTGCGCTGCTGCGCTGCAATAGACTCAGTGGTGAATACTGGATGATGATAAGTGAACGAACGCAAGACTTTATTTGAGTTAATTTGCTCAGTACTGTTCAACGTTACACAAAACGTGTGTTCTGATTGAATATGCTGAAGAATATTCATGTTATAAGTGAGCGAAGGGAGGCGTTGCTGTTCCTCTTCACTTCCTTCCAATAGGTAGTTCCATGATGCCCATGCTGCCTTACGTTTTGGTAGTACGGCAGAGTCGGTATGAAGAACAACTTCATTTGCTTGGTATGTCATATCCCCCAAGATTTCCTGCTCAATTGGGCTGATATCCTCTAGCGTTCTCATTGCTTGATCACTGTGACAAGCAAAGATAACGTCATCAAACCAATGTGTTTCTCCGCGAACTTGAACGCCAACCCCTTTTTCGTTGCGAACCACTTTTTCGACAGGACTATTAAGACGAATATTCTCGACAAAGCCTTTAGTCAATGGTGGAATGTATGAACGTGAACCACCTTTAATCACATACCATTGTGGTCGGTTAGTCACATCTAGCAGACCGTGGTTGAGGAAGAAACGTAAGAAGAACATAAGAGGGAATACGCGCATGTCAGCCAAAGTCGACGACCAAATCGCAGCGCCCATCGGTAATATGTAGTTATCGGTAAAGAAAGCACTGAATTTGTGTTCGTCAAGGAACTCACCTAACGTCTGAGAGTGCGTGGACTGCTCGCTAGCGAAGCGCTTGGCAAGTTTATTGAAACGAAGTATCTCGAAGATAAATCGATAAAATTTAGGGTTTGCCCAGTTACGTTTTTGAGCAAACAATGTCGACACTGTGTGGCCGTTGTACTCTAGTCCGTTCCCATCATTTCTGACACTGAAGCTCATTTGAGTCGGCAGACCTTCAACGCCAATCTCGCTCATCATTTTAATGAAATTAGGGTACGTACGGTCGTTATAGACGATGAACCCAGTATCTATCGCGTATTCTTTACCATCAAGGCTCACATCAACGGTTGCAGTATGGCCACCGATGTAATCGTTCGCTTCAAACAGCGTTACATCATGTTCTTTATGCAAGTAATAACCACAAGTAAGGCCAGAGATTCCCGTTCCCACAATCGCTATCTTCTTTCTTCCTGCTGTTTTCATTTTTATTCCTTCTTATGATACGAGTTTAGCAGTTAGGCGAGCTTGCCAACTGTATGGAAGTAACGAGATAAAACGTAAAATACTGGTAAATCTCGCCGGGAAATAGATATAGGTCTTGTTGGCGGCTAACTGCTTCCTGATAGAGTCCGACGCTTGCTGAGTAGAAATGATCATTGGCATTTCGAAGTCGTTTTTGTTAGTCAACGGCGTTTCAACAAAACCAGGAAACACCGTTACCACTTTGATCCCTTTCTTTTTCAAGTCGACGGCGAGCGTGCGTGCAAAATAACTGACTGCCGCTTTGGATGCGCCGTAAGCTTCAGCACGAGGCAATGCCACTTCTGATGCGATAGAGCCAACAATAACAATGCGGTGCCCTCTCTCTAAATGCACTTGGCAGCCTTCAACGCAGTTGGCAACACCGACAACATTTACGTTCATCACACGCGCCATGAGTTTCGCGTCGACCACTCCCTCATCCATGTACTCACAATCGCCTGCGTTAAAAACCCATGTGTTTGGCGTAAATGGCAAATTAGAGAGCGCCTGCTGAGTTTCCTCATAATTTGTCACATCAAACTGCAATGTATGAATTTTGGAGGAAACTGCCTCCAGTTCTGCAAGAACATCTTGATTCCGACCACAAGCAATCACATTCCATTCTGAGTTCGCGTAATCTAGGGCAAGCTGCCTTCCTATTCCGGAGGTGGCGCCTGTGATTAAGATGGTGTTGTTCATTGTCCTAACCTCTGCTTGATGGTTTTAACGACTGAACCAAGTAACGGTAAATGCTCATAGAGCATCTCTCCGAGATCAAAATAGTCTCGGTGATAAATGACCTGACCTTCGCTAAATTTGAGGTGCGAAACACCATTGACGAGAATAGGCGCACCCTTCTGAAGTTTGGGATGCTGAAGGTCCATTGTCCAAGTTAGGAAGCCTGTATCTCCGACTTGTTGATGCTCATGGATTACAAAATCACAACTGATGACGTTGGCATATAATGAGGTGAAATAATCCGAAAGTGCTGGCCATCCTTCTAAACGATGCGCTGCGTCCTCAAATACTACATCTTGGTGATATATATCCTTAAGCAGATGTAAGTTCGCTTTGTTGAGCTTTTGATAGATATTGCCAACAGACTGTATGTCCATTTTTTACTCCTACACGCCCATTAAGTTGTACAAAATTATTATATGTACAAGATAGTTCATTCCACCAAAGTTGTACAAAAATAATTTTGTATAACTTTATTTCTGTAAGTAGTACGTGATGAAGTTCGCACGCGATCAATCGGCGAAAAAAAAGGCTTGGTCAAAACCAAGCCTTTTCAGCAGATTAACAATTATTTAAGTAGGAACAATTAGTATTGCTGGCCTCGCAACGCTGCAATACGTTTATCTAGCGGAGGGTGGCTCATTAATAGCTCAGTCAGCGACTGCTTGCCATTGATACCAAACGCCATCATGGTGCCATCCAGTTGAGATTCATGACTCACCTTCAAACGCTCTAGAGCCGCAATCATTTTTTCTTTGCCAACGAGGCGCGCAGCACCTGCGTCCGCGTGGAATTCGCGATGACGGCTGTACCACATAGTCAAGAAGCTAGCTAGGAAACCAAATACCAGTTCAAGCACCATGGATACGCCAAAGTAAACCATCATATTTGTACCTTGGCCTTCTTCATCATCGTTCGATGCCACGATATTGGCAATAAAGCGTGATAGGAAGATAACAAACGTGTTCACGACACCTTGCATCAACGTCATCGTGACCATATCACCATTTGCAATATGGCTCACTTCGTGTGCAAGTACTGCCTCTGCCTCATCACGAGTCATATTGTGTAAAAGACCAGTAGAAACGGCGACAAGAGAGTCATCTCGTTTTGCACCTGTCGCAAATGCATTGATATCTGGTGAATCATAAATAGCCACCGTTGGCATACCAATACCCACTTGTTGAGCTTGACGACCCACAGTTTCGACTAACCAATGCTCCGTTTCGTTGCGCGGGCTTTCAATGACCATACCACCAACCGAGCGTAGCGCCATACCCTTTGACATCATCAACGAAATAAATGCGCCACCAAAACCAAATACAGCAGCCATTACAAGTAAACCTGACAGACTGCCTGGTTGCATTCCAGTTACAGCGTAAACAATATTCAGAACAACACTAAGCACTAGCACGACAGCTAGGTTAGTTGCTAGGAATAACATAATTCGCTTCATTACTTTTCTCCGAGGAAGCTTATCGTTTTTTTTAAAACGGATTGTTATAAGGAACAAATGGTAATCGCTATAAAAGCCAATTCCGTTGATTTTCATGTTCCGTGCGTTATAGATATAATCTATCCGCGATAAAAACAAGGTTAAGCAATAAATTGCAACATTTGTTTTCGGGACTGAAATATTTAATTCAAGCGATTTCAAAACATGCTTTGGTAGGAGCCGGAACCTCCGTTCATATACATTTATCAAAATGATAAAATAAGCTCTGAGCTACCCATCATCTATTGATAGATGATCTTGGTGTTAAATCTATCACCTCTTAGCAACTTAGCTAGAAATTTTTTAATAGACCAAAAACAGTACGTTAGCTCTGCTATAGACTTTGGTCTTATTGTGCGGCTACATGGACATGCTAAATTCGAATGAGATGAACAAAACAGAGCCACTCTAAGTACATTGCAAAAAGTGCATTGGGTGAGCTCAAAAACTCCATGTATTGAGGGAAAAACCATGGTAGAAACTAACGACTATCAAATGGCTATTGATTTACTACGTTGTCACCTAGGCATCTCAGAGGACGAGGCAAAGCAACAACTTGGTATTTCAACCGATCATCATATGTCTCAGCGTGTTGCAGAAACACAACAAGCATTGATGGGGCTCAGCCAAGATAAGTAATCTGACTTTTTAGGTTACACCAACAAGAAAGGGCTGCATTGCGCAGCCCTTTGGGTTTTTTAGTCTTTTATCCTAAACACCATTAGTCAGTGTTTAGCAACGGCTCTACATTAATGTACTTGCCTAGCTCTTTGCGTTTAGCACTTGGAATATATGGAATTTCCCCAAGCTTAGGTGCATCGATACGTGCTTCTAGCATCTCGATAATGTCAGCGTAGTGCTCTGTGCCTGGGTTGACGCGGTTTGCCACCCAGCCAACAAGATTCAAACCATCCGCTTTAATACTCTCCGCTGTGAGTAAAGCGTGGCTCAAACAGCCTAATTTAATGCCAACCACCAGTACAACAGGTAACTGCTCTTCTTTTACCCATGTAGATAAACAGTCCGTATCGGATACTGGCACACGCCAGCCTCCAGCACCTTCAACGAGAACAACATCGGCTTGCTGCTTATGTTGAGCCAGTTTTTGACTCAGAACATCGTAACTTATTTCGACATGTTCATGCTTCGCTGCAATGTGGGGAGAAGCAGGCAACTCTAAAGCGTATGGGTTCACATCATCATAGGCCACATCGAGTGTTGCGACGTCTTGTAAGTGTAAAGCATCAGAGTTGCGCCATCCCGCTTCAGTCTTGTCACTCCCTGCTGCCACTGGCTTATAACCAATAGTGTTTAGTCCTTTTGCTGCGATCGCTTGCAAAATGGCTTTAGACGCTACCGTCTTTCCAACATCAGTATCCGTACCAGCAATAAAAAAAGCATCAATCATAGATGTATTACTCCAAAACAAACCTGATAACTTGCAGGTAGAAGACCTTGATCGTTTTTAAACGCTTGGTACGCATGCTCAACTTTTAACAAAGTCTCGCGACTAGTTAAACCGTGTGAGCGCCCGCTTACGTGATTTGCACCTATACCTTTGAGGTCACGCATAACTGAAAATGCAGAGTCGTACCAAACTGTGATGGTGGTCAAGTCTAGTTGATGGCTGTCACATCGAGATTGCGCTAACGCAATTTTTACCTGATTGAGCGTTAGAAAGTTATTGACGTGTTGATATGCATCAATTTTTTCCCATGATGCACGCAGCTCATACAGTGATCCATCAACCAGTGTAGAGAACCACGCTTTCCCACCATTTTTTAGCACGCGGCGCACTTCTTTTAGTGGGTAACTTAAATCTGTACACCATTGCAGCGCTAAACTTGAAAACACGTAATCGAAGCTATCATCGTCAAATGGTAAGTTTTCAGCATCAGCAACTTGGTAGTGCATTCGTACTGCACCACAACGCTGCTCTGCTTTATCTAACATGGCTTGAGAGATATCTCCGCAGACTACTTCCGCACCGCGTTGTTGAAGTAGTTGGGAGAAATAACCCGTGCCACAACCTAAATCCAATACACGTTTTCCCGTCAAGTTTTCAGGAAGTTTATCAAGCAGCTGATGCCCGACATCACGTTGAAAAGCCGCATGTTTATCGTATGTTTCTGCTGCTTTACCAAACGAAGAGGCAATCGCGTCTTTATCTTGATGGAAACTCTCTAACGCGAGCGTTTGCGCTAATGCGGTAGTTGCATTATCCATTACAGCGCTCCTAATGCTTGCTTCAATGCCATTGAAAGCGTTTTAACTTGTTCGTTGGTGTGATTGGCAGTGAGTGTGATTCGAAGGCGAGACGTCCCTTTAGGCACCGTCGGTGGTCGAATAGCGGTAACCCAAATGCCGTTTTGGCGACAAGCGCTCGCAACCTGCAAAGCCAGTTCAGATTCACCAATCACAAACGGCTTAATCGAAGTCTGAGTCTCAACAAAGCCCTCCAGATCGCTGAGGCAGTCTCGATACACTTCACTAAGCTCTGAAAGCTTTTCACGTCGCCAAGACTGCTCTTGAACGATAGAAACCGCATGCGTTAGCGCATAGGCTTGTGCCGGAGGCATCGCTGTGGAATACACATGGTGACGAGCAAACTGAGTTAAAAAGTCCCCCGTTGCGTGGTCACATAAAATAGCCGCGCCAGACATACCAAACGCTTTGCCGAAAGTAACGATCAGTATCTCGGGTTTAACCGTTGCCAACTCACAAGAACCACCACCGGATTGACCAAGAACGCCAATACCATGAGCGTCATCGACAGCAAACCAAGCATCATGACTACGAGTGACTTCAGCTATATCGCTAAGCGGCGCACAGTCGCCGTCCATGCTGAATACCCCTTCAGTCACAACTAGATGGTTGTCTTCGCTATTAATCAGCGACTTTAGGTGCTCGATGTCATTGTGTTTGAAGCGCTTCATCTTAGCTGGTGACAACGCCCCCGCTTCCATCAGTGAGGCATGGTTCAAACGGTCTTGGATCAATACGTCTGATTTTTCCAACAAGGTGAACAACAAGGCTTGATTAGCACTGAATCCAGAACCAAACAGAATTGCTCTGTCGTAACCCAACCATTCGGTCAGTGCGGCTTCTAAATTGCTGTGCGCGGCACTAAAGCCAGTCACCATCGGTGATGCTCCACTGCCACTACCATATACGCTTAAACCTTGCTGCCAAGCCCGAACAAGCGCTTGGTCATTAGCCAATCCCAAATAATCATTACTTGAGAAATTAATGTAGCGTCTACCTTCGTGTTCCAAAACGGACTGGTTACCGGCAAACACCACATTCATAGAACGATTCAACCCTTGCGTTTTACGCTCAGCAAGGGCGGACTCGATACGAGATTTAAACGCTGGCATCGTAGAAAAGGTCGTCTTTTGTCGGACGGGCAGCAACGCGCTCTACGACGCGATCGAGTAACTCGTTTTCTTCGATTTCATCAGGCTTTTGAGACACCTCTTGGCTGTTAATACCGAGCTTGTTGAACAGCATCATGTCTTTGTCTTCAGAAGGGTTTGGCGTGGTCAGAAGCTTGCAGCCATAGAAAACGGAGTTTGCACCCGCCATAAAACACAGCGCTTGCATTTGTTCGTTCATGTTTTCACGGCCAGCGGATAAACGAACGGCTGATTGAGGCATCATGATTCGTGCAATCGCAATCAGGCGAATGAAATCGAAAGGCTCAACATCATCCACTTCTTCCAGTGGTGTCCCCTTTACCTTCACGAGCATGTTGATTGGAACGCTTTCAGGGTGTACCGGTAAGTTAGCCAATTCAACCAACAAACCAGCTCGGTCGTTAGCACTTTCACCCATGCCGATGATGCCACCGGAACAAATCTTCATGCCAGCATCACGAACGTGAGACAAAGTATCTAAACGGTCTTGGTAAGTACGTGTGGTAATGATGTTGCCGTAAAATTCAGGTGAGGTATCTAGGTTGTGGTTGTAGTAATCCAGACCTGCGGTTGCCAATTGCTTTGCTTGATCTGGTGTCAACATACCTAATGTCATACACGTTTCTAAACCCATGCCCTTCACACCTTTGATCATGTCAGTCAAATGCGGCATGTCACGCTCTTTAGGGTTTTTCCATGCAGCGCCCATACAGAAACGAGTAGAACCAGCATTTTTGGCTTTTTGCGCAGCATCGAGTACGCGTTCTACTTCCATCAGACGCTCTTTTTCGATGTCTGTGGTGTAACGAGCACTCTGAGGACAGTACTTACAATCTTCTGGACAAGCACCTGTCTTAATCGACAGAAGCGTGCTTACTTGAACATGGTTGGTTTGTTGATATTGACGATGTACAAGCTGCGCTTCGAATAGGAGATCCATGAATGGTTTTTCCATGAGATCGCGCACTTCAGCATGCGTCCAGTTATGACGAACTTCCACGTGTATTCCTTTAGTCACTTTTGTTGTTGTGTTGACAGTCTACTGAGTCTCGATAAACTGTCAACACAACACAAAAGAACAAAGTTTACATCTGTTTATTTTTTAACCTCAATTATTATTGGAATCGCACATGGATCTCGCCTTCGACCGCCAGCATATCTGGCATCCCTACACTTCGACATTGACACCTCTGACCTGCTACCCAGTAGCATCGGCAAATGGTGTTCACATTAAATTGGAAGACGGTACTGAGCTGGTCGACGGCATGTCTTCTTGGTGGTCGACGATCCACGGCTACAACCATCCGCATTTAAATCAAGCCGCTCACCAGCAAATCGATCAGGTCTCTCACGTGATGTTTGGCGGGATTACCCACCAGCCAGCAATCAGTTTGTGTAAGAAGTTGCTATCCCTAACCCCAAGTAATCTTGAAAATGTATTCCTTGCCGATTCAGGCTCCGTTGCCGTAGAAGTCAGCTTAAAAATGGCACTGCAATATTGGCATGCAAAAGGCGAACGCCGACCGAAGTTTCTTACTTTGCGACACGGTTATCACGGCGATACGTTTGCGGCGATGTCGGTTACCGATCCCGATAACTCAATGCACTCTCTCTACAAAGGCTTTTTGCCTGAGCATATCTTTGCGGAGTCACCAACTTGTGGTTATTGGGATGAATGGAAGCCAGAAGACCTCACCGACTTCGAGCACAAGATTGAGACGCACCATAAAGAACTTGCTGCGGTGATCCTAGAGCCTATCGTTCAAGGCGCAGGCGGCATGCGTATCTACCATCCAGAGTTTCTCAAAGGCGTGCGTAGGCTTTGCGACAAATACGGCTTGTTATTGATTGCAGATGAGATCGCAACCGGATTTGGGCGTACCGGTAAATTGTTTGCCTGCGAACATGCAGACATTCAGCCAGATATTTTGTGTGTCGGGAAAGCACTCACTGGAGGCTACATGACCCTCTCTGCAACTCTGGCGAGCAAACACGTTGCGGATACCGTTTGTGGTGGTGATGCAGGTTGTTTTATGCATGGCCCAACGTTTATGGGTAACCCACTTGCCTGTGCTGTTGCAACTGCAAGTTTGGAATTGATTGAGCAAGGTAACTGGCAACAGCAAACTCAACAAATCGAAGCGTTGTTTTCTGAGTTACTACCAAAACTTGAAGAATACGACTTGGTGAAAAACACCCGTTGGTTGGGCGCTATTGGCGTAGTGGAAACGTATCGCCCTGTGAATATGGAAACCATCCAAGCCTTGTTTGTTGAACACGGAGTGTGGATTCGTCCATTTGGCAAACTGATTTATATGATGCCGCCGTTCATCAGCAAGCCAGAAGATATTGAAAAGTTAGTGAATGCGATTGATGCTGCGTTACAACGTAAAGACTGCTTCGCTTCATAGTTCAATTCAATACGAAAACGGTTTGAGTATGAGACTCAAACCGTCTCGTTATTTATTAGAGCAGTAAAGCTATCGAAGTTGACTGTCTTTACTCGCTCGTCGATTGAACAATGCTTGGCGTTGAGATACCAATTCGATTGTTGACTGACATTCGATACACAAACGAACGCCTTTCATTGCAAGACGACGCGCTTCTGGAATCTCATCACCACACTCATCGCAGTAATGGGCGCTCTCACCCTTTGTGATACTGCCACGAACACGGGAAATCTCGTCGTCTATTGTGTTTTGAATTTGTTGGCTGACGCTATCGTCGTTTGCCCACCCTACGGCCATAAGCCCTCCTCGTTACTTGAATGAGAAAATCTACTTACCGTGGTAAGGTGGACGATTATATCGATTACAAATAACAAGATAATTAGGGTAAATTCGAAAACACTATTGCAGCCTAGTAATAATCAATTTTCACTCGACGCAGATAACAAAAAACCCAGCACTAAGGCTGGGTTTTGGTGTTCTAGTGGTTAATGAATTAACCGATGTGCGTTGCGCCCGCCATGTACTTCTGAAGTACTGTAGGGATTGCAATGCGGCCGTCTGCTTCTTGGTTGTTTTCTAGGATAGCAACCATTGTACGACCTACAGCTAGACCAGAACCGTTTAGCGTGTGTACAAGCTCAGGTTTCTTCTCGCCTTTACGACGGAAACGTGCTTGCATACGACGAGCTTGGAAATCCCACATGTTAGAACATGAAGAAATTTCACGGTAAGTTTCTTGAGCAGGAACCCAAACTTCTAGGTCGTAAGTCTTACGAGCGCCGAAGCCCATGTCACCTGTACATAGAACCACTTTACGGTAAGGAAGCTCTAGAAGTTGTAGAACTTTCTCAGCGTGACCTGTTAGCTCTTCTAGTGCGTTCATTGAATCTTCTGGCTTAGTGATTTGTACTAGCTCAACTTTGTCGAACTGGTGCATACGAATCAAACCACGAGTATCACGACCGTAAGAACCTGCTTCTGAACGGAAACATGGCGTGTGAGCTGTCATCTTAATTGGTAGATCCGCTTCGTCAGAAATCGTGTCACGAACTAGGTTCGTTACAGGTACTTCTGCAGTAGGGATTAGAGACAGTTTACGTGGCTCTTCGTCGTTTACTTTTTCTACTAGCGGCTCAGTGTGGAAAAGATCTTTACCAAACTTAGGAAGCTGACCAGTACCGAATAGGCTGTCAGAGTTTACTAGGTAAGGTACGTACATTTCTGTGTAGCCGTGCTCTTCAGTGTGAAGATCCAGCATGAACTGAGCGATTGCACGGTGTAGACGAGCAAATTGGCCTTTCATCACGATGAAACGTGCGCCAGTGATCTTAACTGCACTTGCGAAGTCTAGACCGTCGCCCATTTCGCCTAGGTCAACGTGATCTTTCAGTTCGAAGTCGTAAGACTTTGGCTCACCCCAACGAGAGATTTCAACGTTGTCGTTTTCATCTTTGCCATCTGGCACTTCATCTGCTGGGATGTTTGGTACAGAAAGCGTGAATTCGTCTAGTTGAGCCATTACTTGCTCAAGTTCAACTTTCTTCGCATCAAGATCGCTACCTAGCGTACCGATTTGTTTCTTGATCTCTTCTGCGCCTTCTTTGTCGCCAGCCGCCATTTTTTGGCCGATTTGCTTGGAGATGGAGTTACGCGTGGATTGTAAATTTTCTACTTCTACTTGAATGGACTTACGTTGTTCTTCAAGTTTACGAATAGTATCTACGTCTAGCTTAAAGCCACGACGCGCCAGTTTAGCAGCTGTTTCATCCAGCTCTGTACGAAGTAATTTAGAATCCAGCATTGTTAATCCTATGCTTTTTGTTGTGAAATCACGCGCACTTTCCAAGCGTACGCGTTAAAAAAATTTACTAAACAAATGTATCCAAAAACGCCTACTTTTCATAGCGCTTTTGTGGGCTATTTGCGTCTAAAGTAGCCAAGTAATCTAACTTTTCGCCGATTTTGGTCTCCAGACCACGATTTGTCGGCTGATAGTACCTACGATCGCCCATTTCAGGCGGCAAATATTGCTCACCTGCTGCGTAAGCACCAGGCTCATCGTGAGCATAACGATACTCAGCCCCATAACCCATGTCTTTCATCAAACTGGTTGGCGCATTTCGAAGGTGATGCGGCACTTCATATTCAGGTAAGTTATGAGCGTCCGCTAGCGCTTGTTTCCACGCCACGTAAACAGCATTACTTTTTGGCGCACATGCTAAGTACACGATCGCCTGTGCAATCGCACGTTCACCTTCTGCTGGGCCAACGCGTGTAAAACAGTCCCACGCGGAGAGTGCCACTTGCATGGCTCTAGGGTCCGCATTGCCGACATCTTCTGATGCTATCGCAAGTAATCGACGGGCAATATAAAGAGGATCACAACCCGCAGCAATCATACGTGCAGCCCAGTAAAGCGCCGCATCTGGGTTAGAGCCACGAATGGATTTGTGGACCGCAGAGATTAAGTCATACCAGATATCACCTTTGTTATCGAAGCGAGAGACTTTCTCCCCTGCCACTTCAGCCAGCAACTTAAGCGTGATCTCTTTTTCACCTTGCGCATTGTCTTCTGCCATGTCGTAGAGCAGCTCAAGATAATTGAGAGACATGCGAGCATCACCGTTTACCAGTTCTGCTAGGCGGTCTAATACGTTATCAGCGAAGTGTGCGGGTGTATTGCCCAAGCCACGCTCTTTGTCACTGATCGCTTGATTCAGCGCCAGTGAGATTTCATCTTTATCGAGAGACGTTAGCTTGTAGACACGTGCACGTGACAGCAATGCGTTGTTTAACTCAAACGACGGGTTTTCTGTCGTCGCACCAATAAAGGTAACCGTGCCATCTTCGATATGCGGTAAAAACGCGTCTTGTTGAGATTTGTTGAAGCGATGCACCTCATCCACAAATAAGATGGTGCGGCGGCCCGCCATTTTGTTCTCACGTGCTTTCTCGATTGCAGCACGGATTTCTTTCACACCAGACGTTACCGCAGACACACGCTCTACTTCAGCATTGGCATAGTTTGCAGCCACTTCCGCTAATGTCGTTTTGCCTGTGCCTGGTGGTCCCCAAAGGATCATAGAGTGAATGTGACCCGCCTCTAGCGCACGGCGCAGTGGCTTACCAGGGCCTAAAATGTGCTGCTGTCCAATATATTGCTCGATCGTTTCCGGTCTCATACGAGCAGCAAGGGGACGAAAATCTTCGTCCCCTGAGAAATCTAATGTGTAATTACTCACTACCAATTAATTCCTTTGGTCATCCACTTCCACACCTTTTGGAATTGTGAATGTGAATCTGTCTGCTTTTGGTTTACCCAGCTTCACGTTGTTAAAGGTGAACAAACCTTTTTGACCGTCTTGCTCAACCACGTTGAAGCCTTTAACGACACCTTTGGCATCAATATTAATCTGGAATTGACCTTGTGTGGAGTCTACTGCGGTAGGAATGAGAGTGAACTGGTCACCTTTTTGAGATATTTTGTAGTTATTCCAATCACTTGCTCGGTTACGCGTTAGCAAAACAAATGGCGTTTGCTCTGTTGCTTGCTCTTGCCAGTAGATGCTCACTTGCTCGATGAATGGGCTGTAGTACCACAATGTCTTACCGTCAGAGACCAATAGGTTCTCATCAGGGAATGTTGTACTCCAACGGAACAGGCTTGGACGGGCGATTTCAACCGTACCTTCTCCTTCCATCACCATTTCGCCTTCAGGGCTGATAACCTGCTGAGAGAAATCCGCACTAAAGCCATCATTCATAGAAAGGCGTTTGTTTAATTCATCTTTAGGAGACGCTGCGTGCGCAGTAGAGAAGAGGGAAAAGCTTAAAACAAGCGCAGAGAAAAGTTTCGCTGAAAATAGTTTTTTCATTCAGATACCTATTATTAGAACCACTCACCTCAGTTGGACTGAGGTGAGTAACACAAGTTCATTAATCTTTTGGTGGCGCGGGTGCCAGTACTTCGCGGTTACCGTTATGACCCGGAGCACTTACGATGCCCTGCGCTTCAAGCTGCTCTACAATACGGGCGGCACGGTTGTAACCTATCTTAAATCGGCGCTGAACACCGGAAACCGAACCTCGACGTGATTGAACCACGTGCTCAACAACTTGATCGAAGAGCGGGTCTACATCTTCATCCGCTTCCATTTGCTCACCTGGCAATAGACTTTCTGGAGTTTGATCTCCACTGATGATCTCTTCAATGTAGTTCGGTTTACCACGCGCTTTCCAGTTGTTTACAACTGCATGAACATCATCATCTGATGCAAATGCACCGTGAACACGAGTTGTATGACTTGATCCCGGCGGTAGATACAACATATCACCCATACCAAGTAGTGATTCTGCGCCGCCTTGATCTAGGATTGTACGAGAGTCCGTTTTAGTCGATACCGTAAACGCAACACGAGTTGGAATGTTCGCTTTAATTAGACCGGTAATTACGTCAACCGATGGACGCTGAGTCGCAAGAATTAAGTGAATACCTGCCGCACGCGCTTTTTGCGCCAAGCGAGCAATCAGTTCTTCAACTTTCTTACCTACCACCATCATTAGGTCAGCAAATTCGTCAACAACAACGACGATGTAAGGCAGCTTTTCTAGCAATGGCGGTTCAGTATCCATGCTGTCGCCTTCCTGCCAGAACGGGTCATGGATTGGGTGGCCCGCTTCTGCTGCCATCTTCAATTTTTCGTTGAAGCCCTTCACATTACGTACACCTAATGCCGACATCAATTTGTAACGACGTTCCATCTCGCCCACACACCAACGTAGAGCGTTTGATGCGTCTTTCATATCAGTCACAACTTCAGAAAGAAGATGAGGGATACCTTCATAAATAGAAAGCTCTAGCATTTTCGGGTCAATCATGATGAAGCGTACATCTTCTGGACCTGCTTTATACAGCATGCTCAAAATCATCACGTTCACACCCACCGACTTACCAGAACCTGTTGTACCTGCTACTAACACGTGAGGCATCTTCGCAAGATCTGCCACCACAGCTTCGCCCGCAATGTCTTGACCTAACACAACCGTTGTTGGTGACGTTGCTTGCTCAAACTGAGGGCTACTGATGACATCAGATAAATAGACCGTCTGACGACTCATATTTGGCAGTTCCAAACCGATGTAAGGCTTGCCAGGGATTACTTCCACAACACGTACCGCCATCGCAGACAATGCACGCGCTAAGTCAGTTGAAAGACCAGAAATACGACTTACTTTCACCCCCGGCGCCAAATCAAGCTCAAAACGAGTGATCACTGGACCAGGATAAATACCAACCACATCGGCTTTGATTTTGTAGTCAGCGAGTTTGCTCTCTACCAATCGAGCGACCTGCTCTAGCGCATCACGGTCGATAAAGTTTTCACGTTTTTCTGGATGATAAAGCAACTCGAGCGTTGGGAGTGGCTCTTCCGGAACTGGCAAGTTTTCTTCTTTCTGTACCAAAAATGGGTTCTGTGTTGCAGCGACTTTGGCTTGTGCATTGGAAACCATATCTTGGAATGCGGTAACGTCTTGGTCGTTGTCTTGGACCTCTTCTACTTCCACTTTTTGAGGAGCAGGTTCAAATGTTGTTGAAGGTGTTGCTGCTTGCTGATGAGGCGTTGTTGGCTGTACTTGCTGCGCAGGCTGAGACTCCACTTCGTCTTCATCATCTAACACATCAAAGTCAGAGATCGTAGGCTCAATATGTTGGCTCGACTCTGTTTGCGCCGTGATGCTATCTAATACAGCAGAATCAATTGCAGGCTCTTCATGTACAGGATGCTCAATACTTGGCTGCTGTACTTGCTCTGCTTCAAATTGTTCGTACTGCGCATAATCTGGTTCAACACTGATCGGTTCTTCTGTAGCTGTATGTTGCTCTACATAGGAAGAGGAAGAGTAAGTGTCTGCAAGTGATGGGGCTGCCTGCTCTTCAGTTCCCCAGTCATCTGCTTGTTGCGCCGCTGCTTCAAGCTCTTCTATCGTAACATTCAGTTGCTTGGTGCGTTCCAAGAGCGGATCAACGTTATCAGTGTTAACCGTATGGATAGGTTGTATTTGAGGCTCAGGTTCAGAATAAACTGGCGCAGCATTAACCGTAGCCTTGCGTTGTGGTGGCGTCGGTTCTACCATCGCCTGTTCCGCAGGCTTATCAGGTTTAGCTTGCGGCATATAAATAGGATACTCATGCGCTGGCGCCGGCTCTTTCGGTTCATCGACATCGTACGCCGTTAAATGAGGAAGCGGCTCATCATCAATTTCATGGTCTACATTATGTTTAGGCGTAGAGACTTTATCTTCTACAAACTCATCAAGCTGAGGTTCTAAAACTTCCTGCTCTGAACCTCTTGCCTTATTTGCAAGCGCGGCAATTAGTGCTAACGCACGATCACCAAGCCATTCCACGATGTTAAGCCATGAGATGCCAGTGAAGAGCGTAAAGCCCGCTCCCCACAAGAACAGCAGTACCAATGTGGTACCGAGTACATTCAATGTAGGTAAAGCGAGGCTAGACAACACATCCCCGACCACACCTCCGGATGAAAAATACCAAATGTCATCAAAATTAATATCGGCAAGACCGCAACTGGTCATAATAAGGACGACAAGACCGAGCAGCCTTGTACCCCATAGCATGAAATCAATGGGCTCATCTTCTCCTCGTTTACGGCAAATCACCCATGCAGCCGCCGCTAGCAAGAAAGGGATTGGGTAAGCGAGAGAGCCAAATGTGAAGAATAGAGTATCGGCTAGCCAAGCGCCGAAAAGGCCACCAGCATTATCGATATCCCCTCCCCATGCGGTTTGGGACCAAGAAGGATCGGCCGGGCTGAAGGTAAATAGTGCAACCGCAAGCAATACCGAGCTAAGAACGCCAACGATAAAGCAGCACTCTTTTAAGCGTTGGAAGCCATTTAGGCGTGAAGACTGGGGCTCTTCACTGGTTTTGATAATGGTTTCGACTTTCTTTGCGTTCTCTTTGAACATAAATCAACTTGAATATGGAAATGAAATAGGAAATTGCAAAACATTCCGAGCGGCATCAAGCCGCTCGGTAAATTGATTTAACCATATCAAGGAGAAAAACCCAATTACTCTCTGGCGAAAGCGGAAGCATATACCGCTTTCTTTGCAAGAAATTAACGAGTTTTGATCACAAGCTGGTTAGATTGTTTCACTTCTTCCATAACAACGTATGTGCGAGTGTCATTTACGCCAGGTAGACGTAGTAACGTATCGCCCAATAGTCGGCGGTAAGCACCCATATCTGATACACGGGTTTTAAGAAGATAGTCAAAGTCACCTGAAACAAGATGACACTCTTGTATGTCGTCTAGCTTTTGAACAGCTGAGTTAAACTGCTCAAACACATCCGGCGCACCACGGTTTAGCGTAATCTCAACGAATACTAATAGTGATGCATCCAGGAACTGCGGATTCAATAATGCAGTATACCCTGTGATATAACCCTGACGCTCTAAGCGACGTACACGCTCCAAACATGGCGTTGGAGAAAGTCCCACACGTTTTGAAAGCTCAACGTTTGAAATACGACCGTCTTTCTGCAGCTCATTAAGAATGTTGCGGTCGATACGGTCTAGTTCCTTGGACGGCTTTTTATAGTTGTCTGCCATTTTTTATTCCACCTTATTACTTCCTTGCAAAAAAATATACTACAACTTTTTAATATTTGGTGCCAAATTTTACAAATCTATAACTATACTAGTTATTAATTCGACAATAACACCCTACTAACAGTTAATACAACCATTATAGAAAGAGGATACAGGATGATCATTGGCGTACCTAAGGAAATCAAGAATCACGAATATCGTGTTGGTATGATCCCAGCTAGCGTGAGAGAACTCATCTCACATGGTCACCAAGTTTTAGTTGAGACCAATGCAGGTGCCGGCATTGGTTTTTCAGACGATGATTACATCGCTGTCGGCGCATCCATTCTCCCTCATGCTGCTGACGTATTTGCGCAAGCAGACATGATTGTAAAAGTAAAAGAACCCCAAGCAGTAGAGAGAGCAATGCTCCGCGAAGGGCAAATTTTATTTACTTATTTACACCTAGCACCAGATTTTCCACAAACTGATGAGCTAATCAAGAGCAAAGCTGTCTGTATAGCCTATGAGACTGTAACAGATAATATGGGTCGTTTGCCACTGTTAGCACCAATGTCAGAAGTGGCAGGTCGGATGTCTATCCAAGCTGGTGCGCAAACGTTGGAAAAATCGCATGGCGGTCGTGGTCTACTCCTAGGCGGCGTACCTGGTGTTGAACCTGCAAAAGTCGTTATCGTTGGTGGTGGCGTTGTTGGTGCAAACGCCGCTCGTATGGCGGTTGGCCTTCGCGCTGACGTCACTATTCTAGACCGTAACGTAGACACACTTCGTAAGCTTGACGAAGAATTCCAAGGTCGCGCAAAAGTGGTTTATTCTACTGAAGACGCTATCGAGAAGCATGTTCTAGAAGCGGACCTTGTTATCGGTGCCGTTCTAATTCCTGGCGCAGCAGCACCTAAACTGGTCACTAAAGAGCATATTGCTAAGATGAAGCCTGGTGCGGCAGTGGTTGACGTGGCAATTGACCAAGGCGGTTGTTTCGAAACTTCACACGCGACAACTCACGCAGATCCAACTTACATCGTTGATGAAGTGGTTCACTACTGTGTAGCAAATATGCCTGGCGCAGTTGCTCGCACTTCAACATTTGCACTCAACAACGCTACACTTCCATACATCGTGAAGTTAGCAAATAAAGGCTACCGCGAAGCACTTCTAGAAGATAAAGGCTTCCTTGAAGGTCTAAACGTTATTCACGGAAAAGTAACGTGTAAAGAAGTAGCAGAAAGCTTTGACTTGGAATACGTTGAACCAACTCAAGCTATTGCTATGTTCAATTAATGACAAAATAAAACATAAATTGTCACGTTTTGTTTACAAAAGCCCACACTGAAGTGGGCTTTTTCATATAGAGTATTTGGCTATAAAGAATAACTAAATCTTATATGCACAAATTAAAATATTTCTAGGCGTGACCGATTTAGGGCAAAACTCTGACAATCTAACACGGTAACCACGTTCTTCAAGATAAAGCACTTTGTCTAATGCGAGCCAGATCTCCAACGGACGTTGAAAAACAAGTTGCACTAAGCTCATTCTCTCCATTTGCCAGAAGCGTTGTTCGCTTAACTTTTCAAAATGAGAGAAATCGATTTCTTGAGGAAGAATAATGCCTTTTTGCTCCGCTGCCCAGCGACAGAACAATTCAAAACCATCACTTAATTGCGACTTACGGATACTCGGCACAGGCTGATACTCTGCCATTCCCAAAGCTTGTCGCGTGATCAAATCAAACCCAAGACGAAACATCATTTCCTGCTGACGATGACGACGCACGCGCTCTCCTCCCGTCACCGTTTGTTGTAATGGGATACGCAGTTCTTGCTTAGACAATGAGAGAGAAGAAGCCCTGCCCGATTCCGACATCGGCTGGTATTGTTCCGACTGAATCAAGTGGTAACAACAAGGTGATATGGTCATCGCAGCAACCCCATTTTCACTGCCGTACTGCATTAGACGAACGTGAAGGTCACCGCATGCATGCAGTGCTACTGCGTGTTGCGTTGGCTTAAACACGGCTTTCGCTTTGCTATCAAACGCGTCGCCTTGAATAAACGTCATCTTCCAATGATGTTCATTGGCTGCTTGTTGCCCCGAATCGCACAGTGCTTGTTGGTATTCAAAGCTGGTTACAGGCTGATCGGTTTGCGTTGTCAGGATTCGCCCCAAGTAACCTTTACCTGAGCACCATTCTAGCCATTCTTCGCCACAGTGTTGTTGAATTGCAGCTTCACCCATCGAGCTAATTTGCTCCAACTTACGTCCCGGAATACCGTTATCTAAACCACGAGCGAGTTCCAAGCCGTTTAACGACAAAAGCTCTAAATGAGTCAGTTCTGCGAGTTGTTCAAGCTCAGGCAAAAACGGACTAAGTGCTTTTAACGCGAGTTCTGGTGCTGCTTTGTATTCTTCGATTTGAGAGGGAGTAAGAGACGCTAGCCATTGGCACAGTCGAGGATGTTGCTCCTGCCAAGGTAATGATGTGTGAATGCTGCTTTTAAAAGGCTCGAATCGCCACAAAGATTGGTTCTCGATTAAGCAGTCATTAATAAACTGAAATTGCGTTTTCATAGCTCCCCCTACAACGAGCGCATTGTAGAGGGAATCGAAACATCAATGAAGTGTTATCTCACTGGAAGCTCGATGTCTTTAAACATCTCTTCGATTTCTGCATTAGACTTCAACGAAATCGCCTGCTCAACCACTGGACGCGTTAAGTGCGGTGCAAAACGTTCCATAAAATCGAACATGTAAGAGCGTAAGAATGTACCACGGCGGAAGCCGATGCTCGTGGTGCTCGCGCCAAACAAATGGCTCGCATCTATTGCAACCAAGTCACCGTCCTGCTCTTCATCCACAGCCATGCTTGCAATCACACCCACACCAATACCCATACGAACGTAAGTTTTAATGACATCTGCATCAGTTGCAGTGAACACCACTCGCGGGGTTAAACCTTCGCGGTTGAATGCTGTATCCAGCTCTGAACGGCCAGTAAAACCGAACACGTAAGTGACTAATGGGTAAGCGGCAAGATCACTGATCGTTACTTTGTCTTTCTTCGCTAGTGGGTGGTCTTTAGGCACAACTATTGAACGATTCCAGTGATAACAAGGCAGCATGATGGCATCTTGATATAAGTGAAGCGCTTCTGTCGCAATCGCAAAATTCGCTGTGCCTTTAGCTATCGCCTCAGACATTTGTGACGGTGTACCTTGGTGCATGTGTAACGACACTTTTGGATAACGAGAAGTAAAACCTTTGATGACATCTGGCAGTGCATAACGAGCCTGCGTATGTGTCGTGGTGATATTCAGTGTCCCCATTTCTGGATGGGTGTGCTCTCCAGCCACCGCTTTGATACTTTCTACACGAGCGAGAATTTCTTGAGAGATACGTACAATTTCTTCTCCAGCTGGCGTCACTTGCGTTAAGTGCTTACCGCTACGTTCAAAAATCTGAATGCCTAACTCGTCTTCCAGCAACCGAACCTGTTTACTGATACCTGGCTGAGAGGTATATAAGCTTTCCGCCGTTGCAGATACATTCAGATTATGGTTTACAACCTCAACAATATACTTCAGCTGCTGCAGTTTCATCGTAATCCCTTACTTATTCATGAGAGAGTTTATTGGCCACTCAAGCGAGCGATATAATAATTAGTTATAACGCGTTCAAATCGAAATGAACAGCAATTTCTAACTTATACCTCAATCACATACTAATAATCTTCAAGCAAGAAACAATATGCACAAAGTTGAGCCAATAAATGACCGAAGTTCTATGATGTGACTTCTATCAGTAACTAAAACGTGGGAGAGACAAAATAATCAAACAAATAAGGTGCCGAGTAAGATAAGATTCATGTATTCTTTAACGCTAGCCGCAGAAAAGTAAAGCAGACGCAAAGATATGAATATTGGTTTAATAATCGCTTTGGTAGCCATCCTACTGGTGTTAATCCTAGGCTATAACATTATGTTGCAATATAAGGTTAAAGTTGAAACCGCAAAAAGGCAGGAATCAGCACGATATGTAGCCTTGATAGATGGTACTGAAGAGTTGATTGGTCATGCGCACCATATCCCTTTTAGTAAAGAGCTGTTGTTGTGTCTAAACAATCGCATTCTTGACGCGCTAGAGAGCATGCATGAGCTGGACCCGAAGAACAAGCAACTTGCTCAACGTATCGAAAATATGAAGCAGCAGATTACGCAGCTAAAAGAGAATGGCCCTACTGGCGAGAGTACCACTTTCAAGATGCCGAGTAGTGATAAACAAGCTATCGTCATGCTTAAGCTGGTTAAACGACTTCGCGACACTATCCGTAACGAGCACAACAAAGGCCGATTAGATACCCAGACCTACGTCACCGAAAATGCGCGCTTGGAAACGATGCAAATTCGCATCAACATTGAAAATGTCATCAAAAGAGCAAACGACTCTATCGCTCGTGGTCAACCAGGCACCGCGCTTCAACTGCTGCGTAAAGGTATCGATGCTTTGAGCACTAAGAGCGATCCTTATTCTATTCAAGCGAAACAAAAGCTTGAAGAGATGTTGGGTGACTTAGATAAAAAGCGCCAAGATAAAAGCGATGCTGAAATGCAGCAGATTGCTGACAAAGAGCGTGACAATGACATGGAAGCACTCTTCGGCGAGAAGAAAAAGTGGTAACATTCACTTCAGGTCAAGAAAGGCTGCAATTGCAGCCTTTTTTCTATCCGCAAGACAACGGATATGCCCAATAAAAATGTGAAGTACTAAAACTAAAATGATGAATCTAGACGCCTATCAAGATCTTCTTGCTCCCATTAACCAATTTCTGCAATGCAGTACACCTGATGAATGGGTAGAGGAAGCAAAGAAACCAGAGAACCTTCAAACCATTTTGTTAGACCACCTACTGTGCGAACTAAAAGCTGGCCAATCTGCCATGTTTTTAATTCGTAAGTATGCCGTTGATCAATCCAGTTCACATGCTCTACTTGACTGGTTTAAGCCCTACGAAGATTTTGCTTACCGTAACGTAGGCTCATTGGAAACTTTAAAAGGCAAGAGCAATATTTCTAAGGCAATCATGGCTAAGTCCGACTCACCATATAGCCAAGATTTGATCGATAAGATGGTGCTTTTGATAAAAGAGGAGTTACACCACTTTTATCAAGTTTTAGAGATCATGGAAAGTCGTGGAATTGAGTACAAAAATATTCCAGCAAGTCGTTATGCTAAAGGACTGATTTCGCATATGAAGACTCATGAGCCGGAAACGCTGATCGATAAACTCATCATTGGTGCGTACATCGAAGCTCGATCTTGTGAGCGTTTTGCCAAACTAGCACCACATATGGATGACGATATCGCAAAGTTCTACATTTCTTTATTACGTTCAGAAGCACGCCATTACCAGGATTATCTTGTATTAGCGGAGCAAATCGCAGGCAAAGATATCAGCGAGCGCATCGCCTACTTTGGACGTATAGAGGCAGATTTAATTTCTACGCCAGATACAGATTTTAAGTTTCACAGTGGTATTCCAGCCTAGCGAGCATATTCTCCCAAGGTTGAGCATACTCTGAACTTATATAGACAGAGAATAAATAAGCCGGACATTTCGTCCGGCTTATTTATTGTAGCAATGAGGTTAGGAATAAAGCTGAAACACAACAACTAGAGCTGGAATGAACCCATTCGAGTTTTCAAGTTGTGCGCTAGGCTACTAATCTGCTGACAAGCCACAGCCGTTTGTGAAGCTCCCTCAGCCATCTCTGTTGAAGCACTATTAATATGCTCCACGCTGCGATTCAGCTCTTCGGATACAGAATTCTGCTCACTGCACGCCGTTGCGATTTGTGTGCTCATTTGCGCTATGTTATCGACAGAATGTTCAATTTCTTTTATCTGGCTATCAGTATCATTAACTTGCTCAACACACTGAGAAATACCCTCCTGACAATCACGGCTTGAATGCCCTATTTTACTGCTGCTCTCTTGTAGCTGATTAACAATTTCCACAATTTGTGAAGTGGAGTCTTGAGTGCGTTGCGCCAGAGAACGAACCTCATCTGCCACAACAGCAAACCCACGTCCTTGTTCACCAGCCCGAGCGGCTTCAATTGCGGCGTTCAGTGCTAACAAGTTTGTTTGCTCGGCAATCCCGCGGATCACATCGACGACCACATTGATATTGTTTGAGCTCGATTCAAGCTCACGTGCCAGTTCATCTGATTCTTGGATCGTATGTGATACACGCTCAATTACTGCGATAGTTTGTTGTAACGTCGCCGTTCCTTGCTTTGCCACTTCCGCAGCCGAATAAGCAGAGGTTGCGCCAACTTCGGTATTTTGTGCCACTTCACTTACAGCAGCTTGCATTTCTGTCATCGCAGAAGCCACCGAGCTAAGTTCAATTTGTTGATTTTGCATACCAGAGGCGGTCTGAGAAGAAATAGCACTCACTTCCTCTACTGCTGCCGTTAGCTGAATCGTTGAGTCATTAATCTCAGAAACCAGCGAATGTAAGTTTGTTTGCATACCGACAAGCTCTTTAAGCAACGTTACTAACTCGTCTTTGCTCAATTCACTTTCGTCGATTTGATTATTCAATTGACCCTTGGCGATTTTAGAAGCGAATTCCAATGCTCGATCAACAGGCCCGCAAATGACTCGAGAAAGCAGCATGGCAGACATTACCATGACCAATGCGACGACAAGCGCACCAACAGCAGCGCTGTATTGTGTAAATGCCGCTTCACTTTGTACTTCTTCACCAATCAAACTCACCAACTCATCGTTCAACGCGAGGGTATCATCCAAGCTGCTCAACGCTTTTGAGTAGGTATCGAAACTTGATAAAATTACATCATTTGCACTTTCAGCATCGCCTTGGCTTAGCAATACGTTGTAAGTCTTCGTTTCTTTGATGTATTGATTCCAAGTTTCTTTAAAAACGCTAAAGGACTGCGTTTCACGCTTATTAAGGTCGAGCTTTTCGTATTCTGCAATACCAGCCTGCACATCAGAACGCCATTGGTCGAGGCCTTTTAACCACTCACCAATTTTGGGGTGATTTGCGTTTGGCAATAAAGAGAACTCATCTTTACGCACTTTAGTAATATCAACTTGGATACCTTTCAAAATCGCAACAGAAGGTAAACTTTTATCTGTTAACACTGAAATGTCTTTATTCAGTGTTAACAAACCTTGCACCAACATTACTGACACTAAACCAAACACGGCAAAAACGGTTAAATAACTAACCGATATTTTCTTTACGACACTTAAGTCTTTAATACGCATGCACTTTCTCCCCGCAGCCTTTCCAAACCTCTCACTTAAGTGAAAGCTTAACCTCTAAAACACACTGTTTTTTGCGCTCGATATCATTGAACGCTCTTATATACATCGGCTTGAGAGATCAAATCTTGACCAGTAATTGATAGTTTTATCACATGCTATTTTAGAGATAGGCTCGCATGCTCCGTATTGTGTCTACATCTTTTCATGAGCGCTTCTCGGCGCAGATCCAAGATCTCATCGATGAGCTTTTCTTTCGCATTTATCCCAAAATGCTGGGCATAATTTTTTACTTTTGCTATCTCATTAGGTTGCAAGCGGTACACCTCTTTCTTTAAACGCGCTTCTGCTTCACTTCTAATCAGACCTTGCTCTTGTAACAATTTAATGATGGTTTCATCGGTTGGATTTACTGCTCTAGCCATGGTGCTCCATCTATCAATTTGAGTTCTAGCCATATAGCTAGATGAATGACGCCGCACAACTTATAGAGCAAAGATGACAGCTTGATTGCAGTGAATGCAATTCGTTGACTGTTGGTACTATTTTCCACCGCTTTAACGGCCACACACTCAATATCCCCATTCTCACCATTGAATAAAGATCACATTCTGATAACAATTTTCAGCGCTGGCTTAGATGTCATCCATATTTAACGTGCAAGTAACATTTATAAACAAGAATGATTGCTCTAGTTCAAATGATGGAAAAATAAGATGAAATTTTCGCAGTGGAGCCTTTTATTAAGTAGCTTGATAGCGTTACCCAGCATTGCAGATACCGACGTTTACCTAACGAATAACTCTGATCAACCGTTAACTATTCAAGTAAAACATGAAGGCAGTGATTTGCTTCAATACGGAGACGAGTGGCAACAACATGTGCAGGTACTTGGTCCGTGGGAAACTAAATCTGTATTAAGCTTCAACCGCTGGGAGGGCGTGAAATCAAATCAAACTTACCGTTTTGAAACTGTGGTTTCTAGCCCCGAAGGTGAAAGCATAACACTCAATCAAATAATGGAAGGCCATTGGTACAATTCGACCATTGAATACGGCTTATCCGCAGCCGATTTCGAGTTATCTCTCAAAGATGATCGTAACATTCATCGTGCCAACACTAACGCTTTTGGTACGAGAGAAACCGAACTGGCATTTAAGTCAGACAGTACCGCTCGATATGATGATCTTTACTACACCATCACGCCAAGCAAGGTAGCGGAATCTGTCGACAACGAAGAACAAAACCTTAAGTTGATGACTTATAACATCTGGGCGTTGACGGCTATTGCATCGCACATTGGAGATCGTTACGAACTGATTCCTCAACATGTAAAAGGTTACGATGTTTTGGCGCTGCAAGAGGTGTTTGCCAGCGGCCGTGAAGCATTCTTACGTGAGTTAGCCAAGGAATATCCTTACCAAACAAAGATGTTAGATAAAGAAGGCGTTAATATTCATGATGGTGGCGTAATCATAGTTAGTCGCTACCCTATCGTGAATGAAGCGCAATATGTCTTTCCCGATTGCTCTGGTACAGACTGCTTTGCCGATAAAGGCGTAAATTATGCGGAAATAATTAAAGGTGGTCAGGCTTACCATGTGTTTGCTACCCATACCGCATCTTTCGATACAGACACCGCCCGTGAGTATCGTCAGCGCCAGTTCAAACAAATCCGCGCACTCGCCCAATCTCTTGACATTCCTTCGAGCGAAACTGTGGTATACAGCGGCGACTTTAACGTAAACAAAAGAAAGTTCCCTGGTGACTACCAACAAATGATCGCTAACTTAAGTGCCATAGAGCCTCACTACTCTGGTTACACGGAGTCAACCTTTGATCCCCGTATCAATAACTTCGCAGGTGAAGCGTTATCAGGTGGCGAAAACGTGGAATACCTTGACTATGTTATGGTGAGTAGTGAATACGGGGTGAAATCATTCAATGACAACCGTGTAGACGTGCCGCGCACAACCGCAGAGAGTTTATGGAAACACTATAACCTTTCTGACCATTTCCCAGTAAGCGCAACAATCAAGCCATGAAGAAAATCGCTTTGATAATCATGTCCGCCATTATGGCGGGCATGATATTTTTAACTTTCAGTCACGATGTTCAAAAAGAAGAGCTCGCTTCCTCTCCTTCCCCTAAGACAAAAAATCAGAGTGTCTCCAGTACATCACCACAAACAAGCAGCATCGTGCCCGATACAGATACTTCACCACAAACAGCTAAGCTCCCTTCCACAGTTCAAATAACGACTGAGCGATTAACTCAACTCAAAGGCAGGAAACTTGTCGCCCAACTTGAGACGTTTTGGCAAGAGTGTATGTTGAACCGTAGTTGTGAAGAGCAGGTCGCCTTGTTTGAGGCGCATTTATCTTCAGCTCGATTCCAGCTTTTGGCGAACTACCCTCAGCTCAGCAGCCAATGGCAAGAGAGTGTAGGAAATTTGTTATTTGATGAGCAGCAATCACTGGCGTCGCGTATTGCACAGCTGAAGAACGAAGCAAGACGCATCTGGGGAGAATTGGCTGATGTTGTTTTCGCGGATGAGTTCGCGCTGTACGATTTCAACTTAGAAGCCCAAAAGCTGGACACTCAAAGCCCAGATAACTTTTTGCGAGCTTTCGAGCAACTCACCATTGACTGGCAAGAACATGCAGGTGCTATCGGGCTAACAAGCGACCAGGAAAAATATGAGCGTGCGGTCACCCTGATTCCTAATAGTATAAGCCTACCAGATCGCTTGGCGCTCATCGCAGAGCTAGAACGAACTTACTTAACGAAAGAAGAAAGTAAAAACATTCATGCTCGTCAGCAGCAAATTACAGAGCAAAAAAAACGAGTCAAAGATTATCAACAAGCATTACAGCAACTTGAGTCCAAACTAAGAACGCAAAGAGCCTCTAGCCATTCACATTTGTCAGAACCGGAATGGCAAAGCTATTACCAACAAGAAGTCGCGGATTTTCGTCGTGAATTTTTTTCTTCTTAATAATGCGCTTTGACTGACTGGGAACTTAAAAAGGCACGTTGCTAACCAGCCGTCGTGCCTTATGTTCAACTCTCTACTTTTAATTCAGAACAAATTTAAACCAAATACATCTTTCACATCAAATAGCACTTTTTCGGTTTTCTCGCGAGAACGCTCACTACCTTGTTTTAAAATATCAATCAGCTGCGCTTTATCATTCAAATACATAGCGCGCTTTTCTCGAATAGGGCGAAGCATCTCTTGTAAGCATTCTTCTAACACTTTCTTGGTCAAACCATCACCTAATCCACCTCGTCGATAATGGTCTTTTAGCTGTTCGACATAATTTTTATCAGGATGAAAAGCATCGAGGTAGATGAATACAATATTCCCTTCGACTTGGCCAGGGTCCTCAATTTTCAGATGATTAGGATCGGTATACATAGATTTCACTGCCGCGGAAATCTCCTTTTCGGAGGCGCCTAAGAACCTCTTTTCCACCCAGGTGGTTTATTTTTCTCACGATTTCATTAGTTTGCTCTAACATCGGCAGCTGGTCATCACCCACTGGTACTAGCGTCGCATGAAACCCCGTAATATCAGCAGCTTGAGAAATTGGATACGTTAAAAAGCCTGCGGGAATAGAGCGTTCAAAGCCTTTACTTTGAATCTCATTTTTAACCGTAGGGTTTCGCTCTAATCGTGCGATAGAAACAAGATTACTGTAATACATTGTCAACTCGGCTAACGCTGGAATTTGAGACTGCAACGTGATCGTCGTTTGAGCGGGGTTGATACCAACAGCCAAATAATCTGCAACGACATTGAGAATATTAGAGGATACCTTTGATGGGTTATGCGCGTTATCCGTCAGCCCTTGCATGTCCGCAACCAAGATCGTTTGCTCGTGCTCCGTTTGCAATTTGACTCGTTGTTGCAATGAACCAATATAGTGCCCGAGGTGTAATGGACCTGTTGCTCGATCTCCGGTAAGTATAATTTCACGCTGAGATGTATTTTTATGGGTATTCATATTTGTCTCCAAGTATTTAATAGATCGCTACTGGAGATAAAAAGATCAAACACTCTTAGCTACCATCCAGCAGCTTAAGAATGTAAGTATTCCGCGCCGCTCTATTTAGAGCGCCACCAAGAGAAGGTTGTTAATGAAGGGCGAACGTGTATTTTCATGTTTTTTAAACTAACAGCACATACCGCAGAACTCAATCTGTTTTGTACTGAATTAGAGTGAGTGTTCCAACAGCCAATTAAGAGGATTACATTGGTAAAGACATCGCAATGACCAAAACCGCACCAAATACCGAACCAGAGACAAACGCACACAGTACAGTTTTGTTGTGTTTCCTTTTCATTGATGAACTCCTATCCATAACTACGATGACCAGCCCTCACATCTAATACGCATGTGGATGCATCACGACAACGAGTTAACCAACATATCGCACGTAGGACCAGTACCGCTTTGTTAAATTGGGACCTCGTCCATAACTTGGAGTGTAAATGACTCCGGAACCTACAACAGAAGAAAATTTCATCACGTTACTGTCCTACCCTCCGGGTTTGTGGCTTAATAGGCAACAGGAACACTTTTTTCTTTTGCTGCGGATACTTACATGGAAGCTGTTTTACATCAGTTGCAATTCTCTTTGTCGATAACCGGACCTATCTGTTTGATGTTGGTACTTGGCGTTCTTTTTAAGCGCTTTGGTCTAATCAACGATAATTTTATCGAAGTAGGCTCTAAACTGGTGTTTCAAGTTACCTTGCCTGCGATGTTATTTGTCAGCATTGTGGCTTCAGAACACGACTTTTCCGCGGCAAGTGGATTCGTCAATTTCGGCGTCATCGCTAGTATTTCGTTTTTCATTTTCACCTACCTTTCCGTCAAACTTCTGTTCAAAGCATCGCCTGACCAAGGCGTTCTCATCCAAGGTGGGTTCCGAGCAAATACAGGTATTATTGGTATCGCTTACGTTGCCAATGCGTATGGTTCTCAAGGTGTGGCGCTAGCAGCGCTCTATGTCGCGGTCACCACATTTATTTATAACGTCCAAGCGGTAATTTGCTTATCGCCCAAGGGGGCAACGTCTGCCTCGCAAGCAGCAAAGATGATGGGCCGAACACTGACTAGGAATCCGCTCATAATCTCCATTGTTCTAGGAATGGCTTTTTATTTACTCGCTATTCCAGTACCGAATGTGGTTATTGACGCAGGAGACTACTTGTCCAAAATGACATTGCCTTTGGCGCTGTTGTGTACGGGTGGCTCACTTGACTTTAGCTTGATGAGAAAAGAGAAAGGTCCATCTTGGTTTGCGAGCAGTTACAAGCTCATCGTAGCGCCAGTCATCATCACCATGGGAGCTTACTTAGTAGGATTTCGAGGAATTGAGCTAGGTATTCTTTTCTTTATGAACGCCTCTCCAGTCGCTGCTGCCAGCTATGTCATGGCGCGTTCCATGGGAGGCAATGCCACGTTAGCTGCAAATATCATCGCACTCACTACGGTGCTTTCTACCGTGACCTGTACGTTGGGCATCCTATTTCTTAAGTTCTACAACTTAATATAATTGGTCCGCGATAAAATAAAGACGCTAAACGGCATTGATGTCAGTTACTGGTCGTGATTCGCAAAAGTGAGCTTTCTTACCAGACGAAAAAATTCACTCGCTTCAGATTCCGACAAACAAGAAAAAAACTCTTTCTGTAAATTCGTCATGATTTGATGAACTTGCTTTAAAGCATTTGCTCCCTCTTTTGTCATGCTTAGCATTTTAAGGCGCTGATTCGATTTACTTTTAGAAACTTGAACAAACCCTCTCTTTTCCAGATTGTCCACCATCCGTTTTGCTACACTTCGCTCAGTTCGAACCGCATCAGCCAACGCTTGCTGGCTCATAGGTTGAAATTCTTCTAAAGCGGCCAGTGCACTTGCCATTTCTAGTGTCATCAAATTTTGCCGAGAGAGCTCGGCTTGGGCACGATTGCGGTACATGCGCTGCATCACACCGCAGACAAACATAGGGCTTTGATCCAAAACGGAAATTGGAGAAATTTTCTGATCTTTCATCGTCGTTTTTCTTCTTTAGGCTTTCATTCGGTCGAAAAGGCTGTGCTGATACTGCACACAACACGCCGTCTTTCAGGCTCGCGTCATAGACGGTAACCACCAAGTGAAAACATAAAATAAAGAGCGCCGAAGCGCCCTTTTATTGTGTTTATTATCACTAGTATAACTCAGTTAACACAACCAAGTCCTACTCGCTTTGCTGAGTGGGTTTAGTGCTGGTCTCAGACAACTCTGCCTCCGACTCTTTTCTCGCACGTCGATCAAACAATCGCTCAACCACTACAAAGAAGATTGGGACGAAGAATATACCCAATATCGTGGCACTGATCATGCCACCAAGTACGCCGGTACCCACTGCGTTTTGACCTGCCGATCCCACACCTGAACTGATAGCAAGTGGTACCACACCCAAACCAAAAGCAAGCGATGTCATGATAATTGGGCGCAGACGAACGCGAACAGCATGTAAGGTTGCTTCGATAAGCCCAGCGCCTTTCTCATAGTAGTCCTTTGCAAACTCAACAATCAGAATGGCGTTTTTGGTTGCCAAGCCGACCGTCGTTAATAAGCTCACCTGGAAGAACACATCGTTATCCATACTGCGCGTCATTACCGCAAGCACAGCACCAAGCACACCAAGAGGAACAACTAACACCACGGCGAAAGGTACTGACCAACTTTCATACAAAGCGGCAAGAACTAAGAATACGACGAGGATAGATAGCGCATATAGCATCGGCGCTTGGTTTCCGGAAAGGCGCTCTTCATACGAAATACCATTCCAGTTCACCGTGAAGCCTTCCGGTAGCTTTTCTACCATTGCTTCAATTTCTTCCATGGCTTCACCAGTACTTACACCAGGAGCTGCACCGCCTTGAATATTCATTGCTGGCAAACCATCAAAGCGCTGCAAAAGAGGAGAACCATAGGTCCACTCGCCACTCGCAAAAGCAGAGAAAGGCACCATCTCTCCTTTAGCGTTGCGTACGTACCATGAATCGAAGTCTTTTGGCTGCATGCGGTATTCCGCATCACTTTGCACCATCACTTTCTTCACACGACCGCGGTCAATATAATCGTTAATGTAAGCCCCGCCCCATGCAGCTGACAGGATTTGGTTTACGTCATTGATACTGACATCCAAAGCACGAAGTTTGACGTGGTCAATGTTCACTTTGTACATTGGCGCATCTGCCTGACCGTTTGGACGAACACCAACAAGTTTCGGGTTTTGTGCTGCCATGCCCAGAAGTTGCCCTTGAGCCGCAACTAATGCATCGTGCCCTTTATTCAACGAGTCTTGGAGATAGAAATCGAAACCTGTCGAGTTACCTAGCTCTTGAATCGCTGGAGGGGCGAACGCAAACACCAAAGCTTCTTTAATGGTAGAGAAGTACCCCATCGCTCGACCAGTAATGGAAGCGGCATCGGCGCCTGGCGCTTCACGCTCAGACCAATCTTTCAGGCCGATAAATGCCATCCCCATGTTTTGGCCTTGACCTGCGAAACTAAATCCAGCAACGGAGAAGACGGATTTTACATTGTCTTTTTCGTCTACTAGATAAAAGTCACGCATTTTCTCAAGCGTTTTTTCCGTCTGTTCTTGTGTTGAGTTAGGCGGCAAAATAGCCATTGAGAATACTGTGCCTTGGTCTTCATCTGGCAAAAATGATGTTGGAAGGTTCATAAACAACCAGCCAGCACCTGCACTCATTGCCAAAAATACAACCAACATGCGACCTGTGCGTTTTAGAAGTTTGGCTACGCCGGTTTCATAGCCTGCTGTCATCGCATCAAACTTGCGGTTAAACCAGCCAAAGAAGCCTTTCTTCTCTAGAAGCTCAGCATCGCCTTTTTTCAGCAACGTAGCACACAATGCTGGAGTCAGAATTATCGCAACCAAAACGGAAAGCGTCATAGCCGCCACAATAGTTATCGAGAACTGACGGTAAATAACCCCGGTAGAACCAGACATAAACGCCATAGGGACGAATACCGCTGAAAGCGTCAACCCCACACCAATCAGGGCACCAGTGATCTGCCCCATCGATTTTTTGGTCGCTTCTTTGGGCTCTAAACCATCTTCATGCATCACACGCTCGACGTTTTCCACCACAACGATGGCATCATCCACCAGCAAACCGATAGCCAGAACCATCGCGAACATGGTTAACGTGTTTACGCTAAATCCAGTCGCGTACAAAATAGCGAAGGTTCCGAGCAATACGACAGGCACTGCGATCGTTGGAATGATCGTCGCACGGAAGTTCTGCAAGAACAGGTACATGATTAAGAACACAAGAAGAATGGCTTCTAATAGCGTTTTAACCACTTCTTGAATCGAGGCTTTGACGAATGGCGTTGTTTCAAATGGGTAAGCAATCTGCAACCCTTCTGGGAACGTTGCACTCAGTTGTTCTAAGCGCTCTTTTACCGCATTGGCTGTCTCAAGCGCGTTTGCGCCAGTCCCTAATGAAATACCTAACCCCGATGCTGGGAAGCCATTATATTGACCTCGAATATCATAACTTTCTGCACCACGTTCAACGCGAGCTACATCTTTCAAATAAACATTCGAACCACTAGCGTCAGACTTAAGAATAATGTCTTGGAACTCTTCTACACTGCTCAAACGACTTGCAGAAGAAATCGTAGCATTCAACAACTGACCCTCCTGCGCAGGTGCCGCACCAAGTTGACCTGAAGAAACTTGCGCGTTCTGTTCACTGATTGCATTTGCTACGTCGATCGCGGTCAAGTTGAACTGCGTAAGCTTAAAAGGATCCAGCCAAACTCGCATCGCATACTGCGCACCAAACGCCTGCACTTGTCCTACGCCAGTTACACGACTTATCGGGTCTTGAATATTCGTTACAACAAAGTCGCCGATATCGTTTTCTGTAAAGTCTGGATCTTCAGAATAAACTGCGACAACCATGAGAAATGCCGTATTGGATTTATTTACGACAATACCTTGGTTTTGTACCTCCATCGGTAATGAAGTCAATGCCAATTGCAGTTTGTTCTGCACCTGTACTTGCGCGATATCAGGGTCAGCTTCGCTATCAAACGTCAGGGTAATTGTCGCATTACCAAATGCATCACTGCTCGATGATAGGTAGCGAAGGTAATCTAATCCTGTCATGTTTTGCTCGATAACCTGCGTTACCGAGTCTTCAACGGTTTTTGCAGATGCACCTGGATAGCGAGCACTGATGGTGATCGTCGTCGGTGAAATCGTTGGGTATTGCGAGACGGGTAAATTGAATAATGACATTACCCCCGCCAACATCGTTAGAATCGCGAGAACCCAAGCAAATACCGGACGATCGATAAAAAATCGTGCCATGATTACTCCTGTTCACCGTTTTGGATAGTTACCGAACTACCTGGCCCTACCTTTTGTAAACCGGCGGTAATGACTTTATCACCCGCGTTCAAACCATCAATAATGCGCCATTGGCTATTGATCGCTTCGGCAGTCTTCACTGGTTTCGCTTCCACTTTGTTCTCGCCATTAACCGTCATCACTGTCGCTTTACCTGTCGCATCACGAGATACCGTATTTTGTGGTATTAGAATCGCATCAGGGTCGACACCAGTAATGACCGTCGCACGAACAAACATTCCAGGTAGCAACAAACCGTCAGGGTTTGGGAATTCGGCACGAAGCGTCACGCTGCCCGTACTTTCGTTCACATTGACCTCAGTAAATTTCATTGTGCCTTTGTGTTCGTAAGTGCTGCCATCTTCAAGCATCAATGTAACTTGCGCAGAGTCATCTTCTTGCATATGGCCTTGGGAGAGTGATGCTTTCAAACGCAGCAGTTGCGCGGATGATTGCACAATATCAACATTGATAGGGTCAAGCTGCTGAATGGTCGCTAATTTGGCAGCTTGGTTAGCCGTAACCAACGCACCCGCTGTCACACTCGATTTACCGATCACCCCGCTAATCGGAGCTTTGACTTGCGTATAATCTAAGTTGATTTTTGCTGTGTTGATCTTGGCTTTTGCGACTAGGACCTGCGCTTTCGCTTCTTTGTATGCCGCTTCTGCTTCATCCAAGTCTTGTTGGCTGATGGATTTTTTGGTGATCAAGGTTCTGTAACGCTTCACCGTGGCATAGGTCGACTCTGCCGCAGCTTGCGCACGGATTAATTCCGCTTCAGCGCTCAGCAAATCCGCCTGAAATGACGAATCATCAATTTGATATAGCGACTGTCCTTGTTCAACAAATCCACCTTCAACAAACTTTCGTTCCGAAATAATGCCAGTAACTTGCGGACGAACTTCTGCTTCTTTGAATGCTCGGCTACGACCCGGCAGCTCTACTGTCAATGCTTGGCGCGTTGGCTGCACTGTTAACACTTCTACTTCGGTTGCGGGCGCAGGACCACCACCTTGGCTCGATCCTTCTTCGCTAGGTTGACATCCAACCACAAAAAGGCTCGACGCAATCAGCAGAGATAGCGTGGTTTTACGTCTCATGAATTTTTCTCTCTTATCTACCGACAAGCCTTCAAGATTCCTTATTAAAAGCTTCTAGAATGACTTAATAATGACTAACGGATGTATATCCAGAACAAATTAATTAGGATGATAAATACCCAGTGTTGTACATACAACAAAATTTACAGTTCTATACGCTTACGAAAAACGTTTATGGTAAAGGTGTTATGAAGTTCTCAAATTTGAAGATTTTGGGTTGGAAATCACATTTTCCTGTGTGCAATTGCAATGGTTAAAAAGCAGCAAAAGTGATGATAAAAGCATCATCACGCTGTACAGAGTTTGTTACCGCTGTCTAGGGTTATTTGCCCACTCTGGTATACGAACTAAAGTGAGAAAGGAATGTAAATATAGTCGAAATTTCACAAGTCAGGTTCGCCACTTATCTAAAAAATAACCCGCTAAGAAGCGGGTTATTTCGTCAGTGAGATTGCTGTTCTCAAGCTTATACTTTGAACTGACTGACCTGATGATCTAAACGTTGAGTTTGCTCTGACAACATGGCTAAAGAAGCTTGCGCTTGGTTTACGATTTCCACAATTGAAGTGCTACTGTCTGCAATGCCTTGTACGTTGCTATTTACTTCGTCACTTACTGTACTTTGCTGGCTCGCAGCCGTTGCAATGTGTGTATTCATCTCGTTCATACGTGAAATCGCGTTCAAGATTTCAGAAAGGGATTCACTCGCTCGGCCAGCGGACTTGATCGTTTCATCACTGCTATTTTGGCTACCGCGCATCACTTCTACAGCTTGTCCTGCACCAGATTGTAGCTTTTCAATCATGGTTTGGATTTCTCCCGTACTCTGTTGCGTACGACTGGCTAAAGAACGAACCTCGTCCGCTACCACAGCAAAGCCTCGCCCTTGCTCTCCAGCGCGAGCCGCTTCAATGGCTGCGTTAAGCGCTAATAAGTTTGTTTGCTCGGCAATACCACGAATTACATCCAGTACGGACGCAATGTTACTCACATCATGATCCAATGTGTTAATGACGTGGCTTGCGCTTTCGATTTCACTTGCGAGGCTACGAATTGAGCTAACCGTTTGATCCAAAATAACATTGGTATTGGTAAGTTCATCATTCGCTGTTTGGCTCGCAACCGCAGCTTCGTTAGCGCTATCGCTTACATTTCTGCTGGTGACTTGCATTTCATGCACTGCCGCCGCTACCGCCTCGCTATCTTTTTGCTGAGAAACGGTCGAGTTCGCGATGGTCGTGGTCAACGAGCTAAGATTTGCCATTTCGTTACGTAAGGTATTTGAGCTTTCAATTACCTGAGCGACTGTCATTTGAATTTTGGACACAAACTGGTTAAATGCGTCTGCTAAATTGCCAATTTCGTCTTGTGTTTTTACATCGATTCGCTGACTTAGATCACCTTCACCGGACGCAATTTCTGTCATCGCATTTTTAATATCATTGATAGGCTTCACAACCGTTTGCAACAACAAAAAAGCCATCGCGATAGCGGCAAAAATAACAATCACAATGCCAGCCTCAAGAATGAGTTCTGCTCTTGTTGCAGCCGCTGATATTTCGTCCTTCAATTGGTTTTGCTTTTCTTCTATTGCATCTTTTACAACGTTAAGCTGCGCTCTAACCTCGATAAATTGGTCTTCAAAGGTATGTTTGTGCTCATTATAGTAACCACGCCATTGAGATTGAGGTAAACGTAGCATCGCTTCATAACTTACTAACCATTTTTCACCCAAAGAGACAAGCGTTCGAACTTCATTACCATGTGTAGAAGGCATCACACCGGCTTGTGATAGCTCAATCATTTGTTCCATACGTGGCAGTGCTTTGTAGGCGTTGTCTTTGTATTCACCGATGTGATGATCAATATCGTTTTGAGTATCAGAAAGTGCAACACCTTGGATTGCAGATGTTGCTTGGTAAAGATCGCGATAAGCATCCTCAATCGTTAATAAGTTCGGCACGATCTGTTCGTTGAGTGTCTCACTCAATTCAGATTGCTTCCAACTTGTCATAACGTTTAATACAGAGCTCACAATAAACAATCCAATAATCAATGACAGCGGAATCACTATCTTCTGCTTGATCGTTAAGTTCTGGAACATGAATAGACTCTCTTTATTTATGGTATACAAACTGCCGGAAATTATATCAAACAAATAGAGTATACTATTAGGTAAAAGAGGCTATTCAACATGAAATCTAATGACTTTTTGACAAGGGTTCTAATTTCAACAATTAGTTGATTTTATACAAAATTTAACAAAGAGATCTTTTCAAAAGATGCAAATTAAAATGCTCTTTCAAAACGAAAAATATGTAACAGAAAGTGAATTAAAAGGGACCACATTTTGAAGAATAGATCGACTCAATGATTTACTGAGAACACATACAAAACACAGTTCTTGGATTGAGCACCACCGCGGAATATGCAAAGGTCCGAACATTTCTTCTAAAGCTCAAAAAAACCATTGTTTATCTCACGTATTTAGGGTTACTCCGTGAGGATATTAGTCGTGATGTTGGCAGACAGGATGCTTACAAGTTTTCGAAGTTAACCAGTAGCACAGTGAACGATTCAGATTTTCTTGAGCGCCAAGGCAATAAAAAAGTTTGCTATTTTCCTCTCAATAGACGCATTAAAGAAAATAATGCAACCTAGTCACAAAGTCTTGCTACATCTTCAGAAAAGAATGATGTTGCTAAACAAATCTGGTGCAGCATACACATTGAAGCTAAACTCGTTTAAGGAACTTTTTCATATCAATATGAGAAAACATAGATTTCTCAAAGTTACACCGACCATTCAACGATTAAACTAATGTTAGCGTACCGGTACGTCCAAAAACTCCATGCATGAACCATTTGAAAGAGCCAAAATGTTCCAACCCAACTTCGCCTCAGTGGAGTGGCGAGTCGTTTCGCTCGCTCTCCTACTCTCTCTTCCTAACACAGCTCAAGCGGATCCACTAGATAAGGAAATTAGCAACCTTCTCCAACAACGTTTTTCTATCGCGGTTTTGCTGTCCGACACTGACGCAATTGCGTTTGGTATTGGCGACTTTGATCCGAATGCATTATTTGATACCGCCAACCCAGAGTTCGGGACTGATGAATCGATCAATGAACGGAGAAGCAAATCCGTATATGTTCTCCCTTACACGACTAACTTTAATATAGAGGGCAGCGAGGACTTACATGAGCTGTCGTTTAAGGCATTTACGATACAAACAGAGAATGATCTCAAACTATTCGGCACAAGTAAGGATCTTCTCAAGGAAAGGACATACGGTGCATCGATTGGTTATGGGTATCTATACAAAGCAAGTGAAAACGTCACCCTTAGCACCAGAACGACGACTCACCTTATGCGTTATGAAAACTCATTCTCTACCGATAATAAACTTTCCTCCATCATTGGAAGAATCCTAGACGGCCGTGCCGTTAACGTTTCAGCATGGGCGGCAATAGTTCAACCATCCATTAAAGCCAAATACACGTCTCCCACAAGTTGGGGGAAATGGCATGCCAGTTCGACATTGAATTCATTCATTGGGCACAGCTGGGGAAGCGCAAATAACGGCAATATAGGCAACCCTAAAGGTTGGTACCTATCTAATGAAATCACCGGTTACTACAATATTTATCACGGTGAGCAGGCTTTATTTACCGGGATTAAAAGAGTCGACCTTTCGCATGATTTAAGCGATGAACTGGGAAGTCCGCATTACTACGAAGCTTCTATAGGATGGCTATTTTATGCACCAAAGCCCTTTGATTGGTTGGACAATTTCGGCATAGGCGTTAACTTCAACTACGGCTCGACTCTCAGAGGCGGCAGCATTCAGCTTTACTACAACAAACAATAAAGCCGTCAATACAGGAACCAGTTGGTAGCATATATAACAAGAAGAACTAGAAGACACAAAAGGAATGGCAGAGTTAGCGTCTTCGCAAACTTTTTCATGAGACTTGGGTTATCAAACACCACACCTTCCGCTTCTCTTACCCTTCGCTCTTCGTCAAAATGCCATTTAATGGCTAAGTAGGCTCCTATCCCTAATACAATAAGCTTAAAAGCTCCAGCAAAGTAAGGAAAGAAATTAGCCCAACTGTCATTCATTATCCATCTCCATCAAATTCAATATCAGCTTTGCGGTGGCAGAATCCAAAATTCATGTAGAATGCCCCCCTCAAAGTCAGACTCTCTGGCTAGCGCCAGTCTACTGCTCGAGATAGCTGTCCACAACTCTCTTTACCATATCGGCATCTATTAATTATTTAATAAATAATAAGAAAGACACTAGCACACTTGCTGAAAAGTAAGTGTCAGTTTGGATTGAAACTCATCAGGAATCGAAAATGGTCCGCAGTCGACTTGTTGATCTAGTGAAAGCCGAATTACCTAGCGCCAAATCGTTCGCTAGTATAAAAATGTAGCCTATCGCACTTCTGGTCGAGTGCTAACGAACTTATGATGCATATGTCATTAGCAGTGCAATTTTAAGTTTATCAATTAGCTAAAGTTTCCCACCTTAACTGCCAGTAAGTTTGCTGTGTTTGAGATGATCTCGACATGACTAGTGTATAAATAGTATGGAGGTTCAAAGTGAAGGCAAGGCAATTTTCCTTACTAAAAATATTGTTTTTGTAATTTTATTTCAGGATTATCGAAACCATCATAAGGATAATTCGAACTAATCTTAATCCATGCTCCTTCAGTTACATTTGCTTTCTTTTACTCACTTCTCGCGACTATTAGTGGCATTTTGAGACAATTTCCTACACTCCTTTCTTTCCCTTAGTTGATATAAATCATGGTTAGAAGAAAACAGAATCACCTGTATTTCTCGATACATGAATCCAAACTGCCCGACTTTTCGTAACTAAATTACAAATAGACACGATTTTTAGTATGGCACGTTTTTGAGGAACCAAGATGTTAGATACCCTCATGCTGTCGCGGATCCAGTTCGCGGCCAATATCAGCTTTCACATTCTCTTCCCGACCATCACCATCGCGTTGGCATGGATGTTGGTGTTTTTCAAGTGGCGATATAACCGCACCCAAGCCCCCGTATGGCTCGATGTTTATTACTTCTGGGTCAAGATATTCGCTCTTACTTTCGCCTTAGGTGTGGTATCCGGCATTACGATGAGTTTCCAGTTTGGTACCAACTGGCCAGGCTTTATGGAACGAGTCGGTAACGTAGCAGGACCATTGCTCGGATACGAAGTGATGACCGCCTTCTTTATGGAAGCCACCTTCCTTGGCGTGATGCTTTTTGGACGAGGACGAGTGCCGGAATGGGTTCATACTCTCGCCACCGTTCTGGTTGCTGTTGGGACAAGTATGTCCGCGTTTTGGATTCTAGTGCTTAACAGCTGGATGCACACACCAAGTGGCTATGAAGTGATTGACGGAATTGTACATGTAACCAGTTGGAAGGAAGTTATTTTCAATCCTTCTTTACCTTACCGTCTTCTGCACACGCTATTAGCATCGGCGCTGACTGCCAGCTTCTTGATTGCGGGTATCTCAGCTTATCAAATAATGAAAAAGCCAGATCACCGCTCAGCCAAACTTGGCCTAAAAGTCGCGCTGTTCGCGGCGGCTGGATTCATCCCAATTCAAATCTTTGTCGGTGACCTTCACGGGTTAAACACGCTTGAACATCAACCTGCAAAAATCGCAGCGATGGAAGGCGTGTGGGAGACCGAGCAAGGCGCGCCTCTTCTTCTGTTTGCGATGCCAAATGAAGAAACTCGCAGCAATGATTTTGAAGTGGGCATCCCAAAGCTGGCGAGTTTGATTCTTACGCATGACTTAGATGGGGAAATCCAAGGACTTAACGAGTTTGCACCTGACCACCCGCCAGTGAAGCCCTTGTTCTTTGGTTTCCGCGTGATGGTTGGTGTTGGTGTCCTTATGTTGCTTGTTAGCTGGTATGGCGCGGTGAAGCTAGCACTTAAAAAAGCGCTACCTAAACCTTACCTGTACACGGTATTAGCCATGACGTTCTCTGGTTGGATAGCCACACTGGCGGGTTGGTATGTTACTGAGATTGGTCGACAACCTTGGTTGGTCAGCGGTGTATTGCGAACATCCGAAGCCGTCACCACGGTTGCGAGCAGTAGCGTGATGACTTCGCTCATTATGTACTTAGCCATTTATGCTGCATTGCTGGTTGCGTACATCCATACCCTATTCTATTTGGCGCGCAAAGACGTTGCAGCCCATGAAGTCCCACTGACACAACAAGAGGCCTAATCATGCTCGACTATCTACCAGAAATTTATCTTCTGCTGCTTGGCTTCTCGGTCTTTATGTATGCCGTGCTCGACGGCTACGATCTTGGCGTCGGTATCCTTTTACCGAGTGATAATGAAGCGCAACGTGACCGAATGATAGCGTCTATCGGCCCTTTCTGGGATGCGAATGAAACGTGGTTGGTGTTAGCCGTCGGTATTCTGCTGATTGCCTTTCCTACTGCTCATAGCTTGATTTTGACGGAACTTTATATGCCGACCGCGATTATGCTTATCGCACTGATCATGCGTGGCGTGGCGTTCGACTTCCGAGCCAAAGCGAACTCGGATCATAAACCTCACTGGGATTGGTGCTTCAGAATTGGCTCGTTAGTCACCGCGCTAACCCAAGGCTACATGGTGGGTCGTTACATCATGGGGTTTGAGCAATCAACCGAAGCATTTGGCTTTGCTTGGTTAAGCGCACTTTGTGTAGCGGCGGCGTACGTTTACATCGGTGGCGCATGGTTAGTACTAAAAACGGAAGGTGATTTGCAAATACGCTCGGCCCGTTGGTCTCGCCGTGCTGGTTGGTTAGCAGCCTTAGGAATCTTGGTGGTTAGCGTTGTAAACCCAATTGTAAATCAACAAGTTGCCTTGCGTTGGTTCAGCTTCCCAGAAATCTTGTTGCTTGCCCCAGTTCCGTTAATTGTATTGGCAACCATCTTCCTAGTTGATCGCTATTTGCGTCAGGTTCCAATGGTGAATGATCTGGGTGTGCGCTGGCCTTTCTTTGGTGTCACTGTCATTTTCGCGTTGAGCTTTCTCGGGCTTGCGTATAGCTTCTTCCCAGAAGTTGTGCCGGGATTAATGACCGCACAACAAGCTGCCTCCTCGCCTGCGACGTTAATAATCGTGGGCTACGGTGTGATGATTGTTATGCCGGTGATATTGCTTTACACCTTTGTGGTATACCGGATCTTCAAAGGCAAAGCGACAGAACTTAGCTACAAGTAGGAAAGGGAATTCCTCAACAAAGCGCCGCTGCTCATGCGGCGTTTTTTTGCAGTACTCAACGACTAAAGTATCTACCCAAGGCGACTGAGTGGGAACGCTGAGAGAATGTAGCGGCAGCCAGTAGTTTGTTCCTAACTAGAACGAGATAACCGTTTCTCAACTATAGCGATACAGGCACAAAAACAGAAAGAATATTTGATGTTACAAAAGGTAGACCGCCACTTTAAAACGCTTTGAGTATTTTTTGCGCTCAATGAGGTGCAAGTATACTTATGCTTTTTATGACTTGTGAACACTCAATTGCATGTTATGTTGCTGTTGAAATCGTACATGAAATAAGGACAAGAACATGAAGATAAGATGCAAAACGACGCAAAGCATTGAAAAATTTAACCCTGATGACCTCAATCTAAACACAGATCTCTTTGGTATGATTGCTGTTGTATTCGTGTTCATGGCTGTCTTGCTTAGCATCTAGTAGCACTACGTTCATTCTTGTGGCCGTATTCATACCTCATGTGATATGGGTGCTAAATTCTAGATTAAAGCGGATGTGCTAACCCGCACCAATCAGATTATGGCTGCCTCTGTATAGCATCTTCAATTTTGGCGTTGTATAGAGGTGAGATGTGAATAGTTGGCTTGTAGATAGAATGGCGCTTGCACCTTGAGCACTCTTGTGTACTTTCAATGACGCATTACTTTAGTGTAGATACGAAAAAAGGCCTGATAAATCAGACCTTTTAGAATGTGGCGGTGAGTGAGAGATTCGAACTCTCGATTGCTAGCTACCAAGTTTAAAACAATTAAAATCAACAAGTTAACAATACACCACTTTAAGAATTTGTACCAGTTTTTTGTACCATCCCTTATCAAGTTGAAGGGGCACACTTGGTAACTCGACCCCTTATAATACAGGCTATATTCTACTACTCATCCAACCATGGATTTCCATTACATCGCCTATTAATGGCTAGTTAAATAGATTTCTCCATCTTGCAGGCCTATACCAAACAGTTCTGTAGTCTATCTGGTCTACATCGGGATAATAGATGGAGTAGCTATCTCCTCGATACAATCGGTTATGTGGGTAGATTAACACTGTACTCTTCATGTCATTATCAAAGAGCAAAACACTCAGATAATCAATGAAGGAAAGAGCTGAGCGAAGGTTGTCAATTTCACTTTGTACTTCTGCTTCATACTTGTCTTGAAGCTCATCTAGGTTTTGAGATGAGATAGCGCTAATATCTAAATCATAGTCTTGTAGTTCTGATGAACTTGAACTTACACTTACCTTGACATTTATCGAGTACGCCACTCTATATGTAACTGTTGCATGACCCTCAACCTCAACACTTTCAACCACTTCAGTTTCATACAAAATGAATGGCTCATCTATTCCTAATGTTACAGAAGGGTTGATGACTGGGATATTGTATGTCACATAATCTGCTGCACCAGCGCTACTGAACTTCCTCGAAAAGGCACCATCTACAATCGCTCCAACAGCTTTAAATTCAAGGTATTCTAGATTTTCTCTATCTAGTATTTTGTTGTACCGAAAGGTTATATAAGTATTTTCTAATTTGTCATCACCTGCGTTTTCTATACCTATAGTATATGGAGCAATCACTAAACCACTCTCTACCTCATCTTTCTTGACCCCAAATACAATTTGTTGACGCCTGTTAGGTAACAACTCAGCTTGACCTAGAAATACATGAATGTCTGCTTTCTTCAAAGAGCCCGATTCAACAGCAATAGACCTGCTCTGGCTTAACGCTGCCAAACTGAGAACTGTTGATATCACTATCCCTAAAGCAGATATGACTATTCCTGCAACTGCTAGTTTTCCACTAAATTTCACAATATTTCCTTTAATACTCAATTTGATCCACATTATTTATTAAAACACTAATTTTTATAGAAATTAATACTGTATAGAGTTTTAAGAAAGAGAATTTCAATAACTGCATATTGTTAAACTCTCAGGCACAACGAAACTGTCAGCCTAACTAGTTATGGTTAGCTAACCGTGTAGTTGTTAGGTATACCCAAACGACTACGGTCAAACCTTGATCAAACAGTACCCAATAGGGTTGAATTTGCATTGTGACCACAATAAAATTTCTAACATCTTAGAGTTAAACGGGTACACCTAATGGCACACATAGCTTATCTGCGTGTTTCGACCACAGACCAAAATACAGACCGTCAACTTACAGATTCTGGTATCACCTTTGATAAGAGCTTTACAGATAAATGCAGTGGTGGCTCAACTAAACGACCAGCATTAGAAGCTCTTAAAGACTACGTTCGAGAAGGAGATACAATCCACGTTCATAGCATCGACCGCCTAGCTCGTAATTTGGTTGATTTGAAGCAACTAATAAACGACTGGACTAGCCAAGGTGTTAGCGTGAGATTCCACAAGGAAAACCTAAGCTTTAATGCTGGTGGAAGTGATCATATGTCTGAGCTCATGCTGAACATGCTAGGAGCTGTAGCTCAATTCGAGTTAGCAATGATTCAGGAAAGACGTCAGGAAGGCATTGAGAAAGCTAAAGCAGCAGGGAAATATAAAGGTAGACCAACTAACACAACTAACCACCAGCGTATCGCTGAGCTACGTTCACAAGGTTTTTCCTTGAGAAAGATTGCCTCCGAAATAGGAGTCTCCTTATCCACAGTCCAAAGAGCCTTAGCAAAGACTTAGTACACCGTAATTACCAAAAAAATGAAGTTTTATAAATCCCGTTTTGTGTGTGCGTAACGGTACGCCGCAATCGTATTCGATATGTATTACTCCGAACCCTCCCCCTCCTAGGGTTCCAATCAAACCAAAAAGAGAAACATTAATAATTAATCATATACCTACAGGTACATAACACACTATGAACCAATTCATGGCAGATAGCAGATTTGCGTATTTAGACCCTCGAACTCTCATACTCGATCCCGCGATGCAAGCCCGTGACGTTGAACTCATAAAAGACAAACGAGAACGTTCAGCGCAAGAGATTAAGCAAGAGAGCCAAAGTAAGGAGATTCTTGAAGACCTTCGTAATGGACAGCCTATAAGGCAACCTATCACTGTTTTTGTGATTGATGACAAGTATTACGTAGTGGATGGTTTTCACCGCACTGGAGCTTGTCTGAAGTACCTTGAAGAAAAACCCGATGCTGAATTGATGATTAACTCGTTGATCATAGAAAACCGTACCTACGCTGAGGCATTCTCAGCAGCGCAAGATGTCAACCAAGCACATGGGGTTGGAGTTACTAAAGATGAAGCAACGCAAGCTAAGTTTCGCAAGCTAATTGTTAACCGAGAGTTTGACCTAAGCGTCTCTCAAATAGAGGAGCTTGTTGGGTGTAGCCGTGGTCAGGCTGGACACATCGCTAACGGCTTAAAAGCTTGCAAAGAAGCATTAGGGAATGACATCGAGATGAACGACTTAGAGAGCTTTGTTGAAAACCTCAAGTTTGGCTTGGAGTCACGTTATTACCTACCCCAAAGCTGTTGGGACTCTAAGGGTTTCCCGAAGATTAGACGACTCTCAGATGCTTTTAAGGGTAAGGAGTATGTGCCTGACAAAGATGATGAACAGTGGGAGCAAAAGCAAATTAAAGACGTCTCAAAGAGCATCAGCCGCCTCGTTGAGTTCTTTGGAGAGGACATCTTCAGGGAAGGCTTAAGGAAGTTCACTAGGGGCTCTCAACTAGGTATCTCGATATCTCAACGGAGTAAGTGGCTGGAAAAAGCTGGGACTATCGAAGGAAGTATTCAAGATAAAAATAGTGGAAATAAAGCCCCTAACGTAACAGAAAACTACGAGTTATAGAAATGACATTGTGAGCTCGTAAGCCTTATACCACAAGGCCTACGGGCTAATTCAAACCAAAGTGTACACGTGTGTACAGTGGGGAGACTTTAGGTGTACACAACAGTGTAAAGACATTAACGAAAAACTACCAAAGACGTGGGACAGCCAGCCTAGGCAAACAGTCTATTGCTTTCTTCTTAGCCTTCATATCAACCGTACCGTATGCTGCTCCGATATTAGCCGGAGCGTGACCAGTGATAGCATCACTAACAGAATCAACTACTCCTAGACCACGCAAAGCTGTTCTCAAAGAGTGCCTAAACGAGTGTGATGGCTGCTTGGTTATGCCTAACCTCTTGACCTGTTTACTCCACCACTTACCAATAGCACCAGACCTTTTACCGTGTTTGTTTGGCTTGTGCTCAGGGAATAGAAACTCTCCACAGGACGCCACATAATCCAAAAAACCTAAATCAATGAGATGATCATGAATCGGCACTTGTCGAACTGACTTAACGTTTTTTACGTTCTGCTCTTCACCCTCACGAACATAAATAAAGTGAATACCTTCGTCTGATCGTTGTATATCTGAACTTCTAAGTTGAACCATTTCTTCAATCCGAGAACCCGTATATCTGCATAGAAGAGGCACCCAATAACAAGCCATGCCATAAGGCTTACTAGCAGTAACATCAGTGAATATATCTAGCTTAAATAGCTGATTGATCTCGCTAGGCGTAAACCCTTTAGCTTCAGCTACCGCAGACTTATTCTGTACTTTAGGAAGTGTTACGCCTTTGTATGGGTTGACGTTTATCAAACCAAGCTCAACAGCATAGCCAAATACAGGAGAAGTCTTTCTGAGAATAGTCTTAACGGTTGAAGGAGCGATTGTTTCAAGCCCTTTTGTTTTAACAAGCTCAAGCTGCTCAGGTACTGATTTGTTTCTAATCTCTTTGGCTTTAGACTTAGGCAATTGTAACAGGGTATCTTTGTATTTTGAGATATGACCTCTCGTTACATCAGCAACGTCTAGATCCCCTATTATCTCTATAAGACGCTCTATCTGAGACTCAACCTCTGCCAAGGATTGAGAAGCTTTGCCATTAATAGATGCAGACTCAAGGTAACGCTTCAATAGGCTCGAAATGGAGTCCTGAGATGGTTTCAAAACCCTAGACGGTATCTTATCAGGCTTAGACACTGAAAGGGGCTCACTAGCGATTGGAGTGGTCACTGGCTCATACCCAAAGTCTCGCTTGTGACGAGCAAAACAGAGAGACTCAACTCGACGGGCGTAATCGTAAAAAGCGTAAACCAAACGTCTATATGAAGCGCTTGTCTCACATACAACTAAACCTTCTATGTTTAGCTGTTCTTCAATGAAATCTTTCAAGCCTTCCAAAAGCTCTTGATATTCCTCTTCAGTAGCTTTTGACGCATCTAGACCACTAAACTCAAATGTGTCAGATAAGCCGAATACGTGGAGACGCTTATCGCCCTCAACGCCATACCATTCATATCGAAGATAGCAATCATAGTTACCATTACCATCAACCTCATCTTTGACACGCAGATACCAACGCTCGGCAATGATCGCGCAATCACGGACATTAAGCTCAATATCAGATGAATTAGATAGCTTTAAATTAGCGAAGTCGATTTGCTTGAGCGCATCATCAAGATGCTGAGGAAATCGCTGCTTTGCTTCAGAAAGGTTTTTCGTTTGAAGAGATTTCTTGAAGACTGTCTTACCGATTATAGGAACCAGCTTTTTTGGGACAGCCATTCTAAAGTAGTAAACACCAGTCTGAGGATGCTTATAAGGACTTGCCATGATGTTCGACATTGTACCTACTCTTTGTACCAGTAGGCAGCTTACATTAAAACACCAAACCCCTGTATTATAAGAAGTTCTTACACTACAAGGGCTTATAGAATGTGGCGGTGAGTGAGAGATTCGAACTCTCGATACGTTGCCGTATACACACTTTCCAGGCGTGCTCCTTCAGCCACTCGGACAACTCACCGAATCAAATTTTGGTTAGCATCATTGGCTAACGAGGCGCTAATTTAATGATTATGTGCCTGATGGTCAAGGCTAAACATAAAAAAAAGCGCCCTTTTCGAATCGATTGCTCACTAAGTAACTAAATTGAGCAAAACTGGGGCATTTACATGCTTTGAGAATAACCGGGAACACGGAACCAACGGCGGCACATATCCAAGAAGTACCCATACAACACACCCATGCCACAAGAAATAACAGCGTTACTTGCCACTGCGGTCACAATTTGATCTGTAGACGCGCCAACCGCGAATAAGATACCCGCATAAACTGGAGATTGAAATAGTACATAAGCGACCAGATCAGAGATGTTTTTCATAAAGGAAGACGGTGACACCTTACTACCTTGATGCAGCACCCAATCACGAAAAACCCCATACGGCCAAGCAATAGCGATATTCACTGGAATCGATAGCGTACGCGATGCTAGAGATTGCTCAAATGTCATCCCTGAAATCAAAATCTCGACAATCATCCCTGTGATAAAGCAAAAAACAACCATAGCAAAGGTATCCGCTGCGGCGTGACGAATACAAAATGGTCCACGAGACTTCATTTACAAAACCCTTAAAATCAAACACTGCAATTAATAAAAATAATAAAACTATTAACCACTAAAAAGACATCAAGCCAGCTAATGATGCAATTAGAACACACAAAAACTAGCTTATGGTTCTGTATTTAAAATTAAGTTGTAAATTTATAACCAACTTTTAAAGTAAAAGTAGTTTTTTTCACCAATGGCGAGTAAAAACGCCTAAAATTACGTAAAAATGGTACAAAAACACGGATTTCACTTACATAAAAAGGGGTTACGATAATTATTTTGGCGTAAAGTTAGAACAAAACTCGGACTGTAAACAGTCACTCCTATAGCTTATGCTACCAAGCTGCGAAAATTCAGAGTATTACCGATATAATCACAGTAGAAGGTCTTGCTGCTTTACTCGTAAAAGTAAAACTGCAAGCCTGTTCATTGCAGGTTAGAAGAGTTTGTCACGAAGCTGGATGACGTATGAATAGTAAGAACAATTCACAGTTGCGCCATATTGATTCAGTTATGGTGAGGCCAGCAAAATCGTTAATGTATCGATATCATCTTGGTCTGGGGATTGCTGACGCTTTAAGTTACTTCTTATCCGTTCGGCGACTGAAGAAACGTCGTCACTGAGTTCAAGGGGAGCCTCCGCAATGATCGCTGAAATAGCCTCAAGTGCTTCATTAAGATGTCCATTATCTAGAGCGACATAGAAGTTGAGTAACCACTTTTCAGCATTAAAGCTATCTGCTGCATTTCCATCAAAGTCCGATTGGTACTGATATAACTGTGTCGCATGAAGATACAGTGCATCATTTAATTCAGACTCCACTATTGGTTTCGCTATTATGTGGTCTGCTCCTACATTAATCATACGCTCTTGTGTTTCTTTGAACACATCCGCTGTACAGCCAAAAATCAGTACCGACTTAGCAGGTGAACTCATTGCTCGAATGGCTGATATGGCCCCAACGCCATCTAGAACAGGCATATGATTATCCATCAGTATCAAATCAAATGGTTTGCTCGCAACCTCATCGACTGCAAGCTGACCATTTTCGACACTTGTGCACTCAAAGCCCTTGGCTCGGAGGAAAGTTTCCATAATGATCGCATTTGTTCGGTTGTCTTCAACAATGAGTGCTTTCAACCCTTTACAGTTCAATTTATGTGTATTGATTGACTCTACTTTACCCGGCTTGCAAGGTGTAAGGGCAATTTCGACAGTAAAAGTCGTTCCAGCGTCCTCCTGACTCTCTACAACCACTTGCCCACCCATATGTTCCGCGATTTCTTTGACTATTGCTAAACCAAGCCCTGTACCACCAAACCGTCTAGTCGTTGATGACTCCGCTTGCTCAAAAGGACGAAAAATGCGTTTTTGTGCCTCTTTTGAAATACCAATTCCTGTATCTTTTACCTTTAGTATCAGCTTGGTGCCTGCCTTACTCGATTTCTCGGCTAGCTCTACCTCTACGATGCCACGATCGGTGAACTTAACAGCGTTATTGAGTAGATTGAACAGTACTTGACGCAAACGGGCTTTGTCATTGTTGTACCAACGACCCGTTGGTAAATGCGAGACGACTCTAAAGCGAAGACCTTTTTCTGCACATAGAGTTTGATAAACACTCTTGATACTGCCGATAATCGACTCAATTGGGAAAGGCTTATTTTCAAACTCAACATGCCCTTGTTCAATTTTTGAGTAATCTAAAATCTCATTGAGTAATGTCATCATGTGATCACCTGAATCATAAAGTGTTCTCAGGTGCTTACGCTGCTCATCGGTAAGTGGTGTTTTTAACAGTATCTGGGCAGTTCCTAGTACACCGTTCATTGGTGTGCGAATCTCGTGGGACAATGTGGCTAAGAATGCCGTTTTAGCGTTTGTCGAAGCCTGAGCTTTTATTCTCTCCTGCTCTAAATAGATCGTCTTTTCATTGAACTTCTCGATAAGCTGTCCGATTTCGTCATCGCTATCGTAGTCAATATCTATGATCCCACCAGTTTTCGAGTCATCAATCTTAGCGGCAATGCGAACAATTGGTTCAACAATATAGCGATTCAGTAAGTAGTAACCGACCAAGACACACAAGAGCAAAAATGGAATGATCCTCCCCTCAACGCTCATCACTTGTTCAAACACTTGATCGGCGACTTTAGCTTTTGCGTTGACAACTTCCATGCGCCAATCGAACTCTCCGAAATCAAGCTCGCTGACATAAATTTCGTCCGTCAGTTGAAAGTTGTGTTCAATAATCACGTTTGAGTCAGCATCGCGAACCACTACCCCCAAAGAATGCTGGTTCGTGTGCTCTCGAATAAACTGAAAAAGTGCATCAAGTGATAGGTCTACCGTTACAACTCCAGCGAATCGACCGTTTTGGTAGTACGGAGAAGACGCGGTAATCATCTGGACCTGAGTAAAGGTATCGATGTAAACCGTAGACCAACTAACAGAACCTACCGGAGCATCGGCGGCAGCGACATACCAGGCTTCATTATCATAACCGCCAGATTCGGGGTTATTGTAGGAGTGAATTTGGTCAATACCACTATCACTGTTTTTATTGAAGAATAGACTTTTATATCTCCATTGTTCTGCTTTTAGTTCGGGTTTAGGCCATACGCCACCACTAACAAGCATCTTGTCACTCAATTGAAGTATATGTGGAATTATTGTGTTGAGAGATTGAATATTTTCAGTCCCTTGGGCTAGCCCTACTAAGCTACTCAATACACCTGTAGAACTGAGGAGGGGCTCTTTGATCTCAAGAGCCAGGAGTTGGGTACGTAACTCTAGGTTTTGCTCTAGCTTTTGTCTAACTGGTGGCTCAACAACCAAATAGGCGACAGAGCCGATAGTGGCGATAAAGAAGCACAGGTAAAGTGTTAGGGCGAGAATGCTTTTTTTTCTAAGTGATGAGCGAATTTCCATAGATGTGTGAATCATTCCCTAATATCGATTTATCACTAATTGATTGGTAAGATGAGCGCAATCAACCAGCCCATTAACAAATGGTATTCTATTTTGAAACTACAAGACATCCTTTCTCTCCCAGAACTTGACGGTAAACTACTAAACCTCGCAAAAACTCAAGGCTTTGTAACAGCGATGGCTGCAGCGCCAAACGTATTAATGCCTCAAGAGTGGTTGCCATTCTTATGGGGTGGAGAAGAAACAGCGCCATTTACTGACGGTGAGCAACTAGAGCAATACATTGACGAGATTGTACAAATGTGGAACCAAACTCGTCCCGCTCTCCTAGAAGGCACTTGGCAGTGGCCTGCAGGGTGCGCGCTAGATGAGCAAGACATTGTAACAAGTCAGGCTCGCGATTTCTGTGAAGGTGTATTACAAGGCTGGCAACTTGCGCGTGATGACTGGGAAACGTTGATGCCTGAGGATAGCGAAGATAATGCCCTACTCGGTGGTGTTTTACTTTCTCTTACTATGCTTTACGACCCAGAAACAACCATTGAAACATTGGCCGAACAAGGTATGGAAGGCTTAGAGCAGTTTGAGGAAATCTTCAATGCAATGCCAGTGATGTTATGTGGTCTTACCCAGCGCGGTGTTGCATTAGCTGAAGAACAATAGACGCAACGCTGTCGACCATCAAGATTGAACGGCTGAATAGACAAAAAGCTCTCCAAATGGAGAGCTTTTTTGATCATGTTAAAATTACATGTGGAATATACCGCGCCATATCTTGAGTCACTAAGCTACTGTCTTCCCTAATCGAAATACCGGCAGCTCTATCATTGACCAACCAACTGCCAATTAACGTATGGTTTTGCCCAAACTTAGGTAGTGGATGGTATTGCTGGACGATATTGAATTTAGATTCATAAGGCCCTGACGTTTTAACAAAACGTTTTCCATCGATGACGATCTCGATGTTCGCGCCCTCTCGAGAAAATAGTGGCTTGATGACATAATCTCTCATAGTGTTCGCTTTTGAATCGTTAGCAAAATAAGCGGGCAAAAGGTTCGGGTGATTAGGAAAGCGCTCCCACAATAACGGTAAAAGTGCTTTATTGGATAGAATCGACTTCCACATCGGTTCTAACCAGTTTACGTTCGCAGTCGCTAAGTACTTCGCATATTCCTCTTCAAACATAAACTCCCAAGGGTAAAGCTTAAACATCCAACGAATCGCTCTGTCGTCAGCATCCACAAACAGACCATCTTCCGTCACTCCAATATCTTCGACATGCACGAATGCCGTTGCTAACCCTGCCTCTCGCGCGCAATCCTCTAAATACTGGACAGTCCCTTTATCTTCTTCAGTGTACTTGCAGCAGCTAAAGTGAAGTGTTTGTCCTGGTTGGTATTTTGCTATTTCGGCAAAGCGCTCGATCAAAAAGTCTTGAAGAATATTGAATTGATCCGCGCTCTGGTGAACTCGACCTTTATTTACAACATCTTCTAGCCACACCCACTGCCAAAAGCCAGTTTCAAACAAGCTGGTTGGCGTATCCGCATTGTTTTCCAGTAATTTTGCTGGCGAGGTCCCGTTGTACGCGAAATCCAGCCGCGAATAAAGCGAAGGTTCGCTTCGTCTCCATGAAGAAGCGACCTGCTCCCACATAGATTCAGGGATCGCACATTGCGTCAGCAACCGCTCACTCCGAACGACTTCATCCACAATAGCCAGGCACATCTGATGCAGCTCTTCAGTGGGCGCTTCTATATCGCGCTCAATTTGCTCCAGCGTGAATTGATAGTAAGCACTCTCATCCCAATACGGTTGGTCATACATGGTATGGAAACCAAAACCAAACTGGCGTGCTAATTCACGCCAGTTTTCGCGCTCTTGTATTTCTCGTCGAAACATAGTTCTTTTTAACCGCCTCGACTGACCGACACCGCTTTACCAAACCCGCCTCGAGACATCGCCCTGCCAATGGTGCCGCCACCACGTTTATTAAGGCTATTCGTCGCAACTTTGGTCGGCTGATTTCGGTAGGAGCCAAAGAATTGTCCTGCTCCATTATAGAATTTGGATTTATAACGGTACATCGGCTCTGAGTAATAGCTCTTGTTATAACCTTTCAACCCGCTTAATGAGCGACTGTAAAAAAAACCGCCAAAGTTAGGTACATAAGCTCGGGAACTGGAACTGTAGTAACAATCATCCTCGTAGAAATCATTCTCGCATTCGAACTCGCTGCGGTAGCGAGGGGCATTTTGTTCGGCACGAGCTAAAGCTTCTTGGTATGCAATGTCACACTGTTCACTAAACTCAGGCGAGTTAGATTTACACTCATCAGCATCAGAAAAAATGTACCCTTCTATTTTTGACTCGTACGTAGCAAAGAAGAAAATACCACCAAAGGCAGCAAAGGGAAGAATTTTCCCAAGCTTTAAGCTTTTGTCCATGGAAGAACGTTTAACGTTAGAACTCCGCTTCATCGTTCCTCCTAGTAAGTCATGCAAGCGGCATTCAATACGCCGACCGAAACAGAAACTGCGGCTAATACAATACCGGCTGGCAGTTCATCTTTTTCGATACGCTCTGCCACTTTCGGAAGTAAAATAAAGCGTACAATTGCAAATGCGATAATTTGAGCAAGCATTGCAACAACGCCCCACACCATAAAATCGACGATATTGACCGAGTTTTTTGCCGCCCCCGAAATCGCGAGACAGTAACCAAGGAAGGCCCCACTTAGCGCAATCGCTGCTGCTGTATTTTGTTTTTCTTTGATCAGATGCCACTCATCGTATGGCGTCAACTTGACGTAGATGAACTTAAACGCCAATACAAAAATAATAGAAACAGAGAAATAGAGTAAAAAGTTTGGGAAGCCTGCTAACAGGCCAGCAATCATGTGCATTATTGTTCCTTGTTCATTTCTTTCCAGGCAAAATCTTCAATACGTTCATCTGCAATGTAAAACAGCTTGGTACTCGCGGGTACTTCAGCATCTAAATCTGGGTTGAGTTGAATACCATCGCCAATATCAAAAGCAATCAGCGTGGCATGATGGCGTCTTTTGAGAAAAACGAAGAGATTCTCAATAGTGGTGGCAGACTGCTCCTCAGGATAAATAACTGAGTATTGAGTCATACCTCGTGTTGAAGCCAAAAGCTCCTGATGAAGCGCACTTGAGCCCGGGTCAACCGCCGCTTTTGCCAACATTTCTGCGCCAACAGCAGGTATGCATTCCGCTTTCGGGCAATGCTGACTTAGAAGTCGGCCTAGCGCTTCATCTTTAAAGTAAGCGACCAAATGAGCGGAAGGGTTTACAGATGCGCAGTACAGAGCGGCTGACAAGGTAATGTCGTCCGAGAGATTATCCACAATAATGCAAGCGGCTTCGGCAATATTGGCGTTTTTCATCTCTTGCGAATCGGTATAACTGGTCACTTTGATAAAACTGATTTCGCCAGGTAACGGGTTCTCTATTTCTGAACGGCTGCATAAAACAATCGGGCGCTTTCCCTCTTCTTCATGTTGTAACATGCGAATAAGGTGCATCGTTCTCGATCCATTCCAGCCCAACAATACAATATGGTTTTCCACTCTTACTCTCCGTTTTCCTAAAATACCCGCTCGCCAATAGTCCATCGCTGCTCCAGCGACACGCCCCAATAATGCGGCGAATAAGCTCAAACCGCCGGGGATTACAAATAGTACGACAACCCATTTACCCAAATCTGTTACAGGAGAATGGTCGCCATAACCCACCGTACTCGCCGTAACCATGAGGTAATAGATAAAGTTAGCGAAACTGTCTGTTAATGCGGTTTCACCAGCGAGAACCAGCAGCCACCATGAAAGGCTCACATATAAGCCACTAAAGATGAGAAGGCTTCGGTTGCTCAATTTAAGAAGGTGGGAACTAAGCCACTTTTTAACTACTAACCACACCGCCATAAATTTATGACCTCGATATTCATTGATTGCATCAATAGTAACTCATTGATAGTAAGACACAAAAAAACCAGCCATATTCGGCTGGTTTTTGAGATTTACTTTCAGTTACGCCTACTTTTTAAGCATTACCTTTCACTTGCATATTTAGCTGCTCAGCAAAACCTAGCATGCGGTTAAGCGGTATAAGGGATTTAACACGCAGTTCTTCGTCAACAAAAATCTCGTGCTCTTCACCACCTTCACTAAGCGCTTTCTCAATTGCTTTCAAACCGTTCATTGCCATCCAAGGACAGTGTGCACAGCTGCGACATGTTGCGCCTGCACCTGCGGTTGGCGCTTCGATAAGTTCTTTCTCTGGCACAAGTTGCTGCATTTTAAAGAAAATGCCTTTGTCTGTCGCAACGATCATTTGTTTGTGAGGAAGCTCTTTCGCTGCTTTGATCAGCTGACTCGTTGATCCAACGGCATCGGCAAGTTCTACGACGCTTGCTGGTGACTCAGGGTGAACCAAAATAGCCGCATCTGGATACACGCTCTTCATTTTTCGTAGCGCATCAGCAGAGAACTCATCATGAACCACACACTCACCCTGCCAAAGCAGCATATCTGCGCCAGTTTTGTTAGCGATGTACGATCCTAGGTGACGGTCTGGTCCCCAAATAATTGGCTTATCTTCAGCGTCTAAGTGTTCCACGATTTCAAGCGCAATACTCGATGTAACGACCCAGTCGGCACGGGCTTTAACCGCTGCTGAGGTGTTTGCGTAAACTACAACCGTATGATCAGGGTGAGCATCACAAAACTCGCTGAACTTATCCGCAGGACAGCCAAGGTCGAGCGAACATTCCGCTTCCAACGTTGGCATTAGAATGCGCTTTTCTGGTGTCAGAATTTTTGCCGACTCGCCCATAAAGCGAACACCACCAATAATCAATGTACTTGCAGGGTGACGATTACCAAACTTCGCCATTTCCAACGAGTCACCAACAAACCCGCCAGTGTCTTCAGCTAGGGCTTGAATCTCAGGGTCGGTATAATAGTGTGCGATAAGTACCGCATCTTTTTCTTTGAGTAACTTTTTAATACGCTCAATGTAAGATGCTTTTTCTTCTTCGCTTAATGGAACTGGTTTCGGTGGGAATGGGTAAACAGTGTCGATTTTATCTAATATATGGCTCATTGCTCTTGCTCTACGCAACTTCCTTTAATCCGAGTATTGTAACCTCGTTAATTTTCAAAAACCAACTTGTCGCGGGGATTTCTAGCGGTCTAGCCGTATATCTTTGTTACAGGTAGCATTTCCGAGTAGCGAAATTCGGTGCAACACAAGGTCAGAGGCTCTGCATCATTGCTATCGACTTAGCCGTTCTGCACCAACAAAAAATGGAAAAGAAAAAGGAAGCCGAGGCTTCCTTTTCAAAACATAACGTCTTACAGCTTAGAGCTGGCAAGTTTTGCAGATGCACTACCTGGGTATTCATCAACCACTTGTTGGTAGTACTTTTTCGCTTGAGCTGCATTGTTATTACGCTCAGCGATTTCGCCTAACTTAAGCAACGCATCGGCTCGCTTGTTGGAGTCTTTATAAGACACAACAGCGGCAAAACTTTTCACTGCATCCTCATCCTGCTTTTTAGCGAAGTACAACTGACCTAACCAGTAGTGAGAATTCGCTGAATATGTAGAATCAGGATAATCTTTCTGGAACTGCTGGAACGCTGCAATTGCGCCAGTGTAATCACGCTTTTTGAGAATGAGGTCAACTGCATTCTGATATGCCGTTTGCTCATCAACATTTGGAGTGTACTGGCCACCTGTTTTCACAGGTTGTGCTTCTTGTGCAGGTGTGGATTTTATCTCTCCACGAACACGATCCAGCTCGACAAACAACTCACGTTGACGTTGCAACATTTGTTTCATTTCGTAGCTATTTCGCTCTAATTGACCACGCAATTCACTGATCTCTTGTGACATTTGGTCAATTTGCTGTTGCATTTGGAGCTGAACGCGATTGCGATTTTGTAGCAAACGTTCTAGACGTTCTACTTCCGTTTCAGATGAACGGCTCTTAGAGACAGATGATGTGCTGTTGAGATCGGATACTGGAGCTGGTGCAGCGAACGCAAAGTTCGCTGCACTTGCCAGTAACGTAAGCGCAACAGCGCGCTTAGTGTTACTGAACATGAGGATTACCTCGAATTAGTATACTAGAACCGCGCGACGGTTCTTAGCGTAAACTTCATCTGATTGACCTAGAAGAAGTGGCTTCTCTTCACCGTAGCTAACGATTGAGATTTGGTCAGCTTGAACACCTAGTGCTTGTAGGTAGTTCGCTACTGCTTGTGCACGACGCTCACCTAGAGCAATGTTGTACTCAGGTGTACCGCGCTCATCAGCGTGACCTTCGATAGTTACGTTAAGTGCTGGGTTCTTGCTTAGGTAAGAAGCGTGAGCCGCTAGCATCTCTTCGTAATCTGCTGCAATTGTTGAGTTGTCAAAAGCAAAGTAGATTGTTTGAGTTTCACGTAGCGCTTGCTCTTTTAGCTCTTGCTCTGTCAACTGACCGCTTTGATCAATTGGCGTAGCTACTGTTGTTTCCACTGCGCCATTGTTGTTTGTTGCTGCACCAGTGTTAGAAGCAGCGTCGTCGCTTGAACTACACGCTGTAACAGCCATTACAGGAAGCGCGATTAGTAGCCCTTTTAGAACCTTGTTCAGTTGCATCTTATTTTCCTTTATTAATCAAACTTATTACTACAAAAACGGTGACCATGCAGGCGCTCGAACACGCCCATTTGTTGCCGGTAATCTAGCTTTGAATCGACCATCAATTGACACCATCGATAGTACGTTTTTCTTGTTGTAAATCGAGCTATACACAACCATGCCACCGTTTGGGGCAATACTAGGAGACTCATCAAGCAAGGTCTTAGTTAAGACTTGAAGAGCACCAGTTTCCAAATCTTGTTTCGCCAAATTAAATCCTGCGTTGCTGCGGTTCACCATAACTAGGAATCGCCCATCAGGAGTAATCTGACCACCCAAATTTTGGCTGCCTTGCCAAGTCAAACGGTCAATAGAACCGCTGCCCAAATTTACTTGATAAATCTGTGGTTTACCACCCCTATCCGATGTGAAAATCAACGATTTTCCATCCGGATGCCAGAACGGTTCCGTATTATTTGATCTGCCACGCGTAATTTGCGTCAGCTTACGAGTGTTAAGGTCAAACGTATAAACATGAAGCGAGCCTGTTTTAGAAAGAACAATCGCTAACTTATTGCCATCTGGCGAAAATCTTGGCGCACCATTGTGACGTGGGTATGAAGTAATTTTCTCACGTTCACCGGTGTAGATGTTCATGATGAAGATTTCTGCTTGGCCATTTTGGAAGCTAACATACGCAAGCTTTTTACCATCTGGTGACCACGCTGGTGACATTAATGGTTGCTTAGAACGTAAAACCAGACGCTCATTATAGCCATCGTAATCAGCGACTCGAAGTTGGTAAGGGAAACGGTCTTTATCGTTCACTACCACATATGCGATACGAGTCATGAAAGCGCCACGGTCGCCAGTTAACTGTTCATACACCAAATCAGAGATACGGTGAGCGTACTCACGCATACGAGGCCCTTGAACAGTGGCTACTTTATTGAACAGCACATGATCTTTTGACAGAACCAATTCACCGTCACTACCAAGCGCCTTACTCTTCCCACCTGTTAACTGACCACGCACAATATCAACAAGTTGATAGTTGATAACGTAGTCACCTTGGTCGTTTTGCTTGATTGAACCAGTCAATAGCGCATCCACACCTAAATTGGTCCAAGCATCAAAATTAACTTCTGATTCACTGAACGGTGTTTGTGGCATTTTGCTCGTTGGAACTGGGCTGAATTTACCACTACGTTGTAAATCCGAGGCGATAACAGCAGAAACATCCGTTGGAAGCGCTTGTGTGCCCTCCCACTTAAACGGAACAACAGCAATTGGTCGTGCTGAATCAATACCATCGGTAATGACCAACTCTAATGCGGCATTCGCCACATTTGTCATACTGCTAAACAGTACAAACATTCCTAGTAAAAGGCGTCTAATCACGTCTTATTCCTTTTAGTCCAAAGCAACAGTTATGTTGATGTCTTTTAGTCTTTCATTGACCGCTGATTCTGAAGATTTAGGGAACGTCCCTACCTGAGCTATTGCTCGCTTCGCCGCAGCACATACTCGAGTATCGCCACTCAAAACGGTAACACCAGAGACCATCATATCAGTTCCTGTCGGAATCAATTTGATGTTTACCCTACACTCCTTTCCCAGCAAGTAGTCATCCTTAATCAGCTTTTGCTGAATATTTTGAGTATAGATGGATGACATACGAGAAAGTTCGTCGTCAATAAATTGATTGCGCGCAGCACTGTTTTTACTGACCTCATCCTCGAGACCCGCAAAAATATCATCTAACGCGGCTTCTTGAGCTTTACGCTCACGCTCGGCACGCTCAGCTGCTTCTCTCGCTTTACGCTCTCGCTCCGCTGCCTCTTTTGCCGCTTTCTCTTTTGCAATGCGCTCTTGTTCAGCTTTTTCAGCAGCTTCACGCTCACGACGTGCTTTTTCTTCCGCTTCTTTTGCTGCTTTTTCACGAGCCAAACGTTCTTGCTCAGCTTTTGCTATAGCCGCTTCTTTTGCTAAACGCTCCTGCTCAGCTTTACGCACGGCTTCTTCTTTTTCCTTGCGCTCTTTTTCTAGCTTAGCAGCTCGCTCTTTTTCTTTGCGAACACGTTCTTCTTCCTGCTTGCGCTCTTGCTCTTTTTTCTTACGTGCAGCTTCTGCTTCTCGCGCCGCTTGAGCATCTTTCGCTTGCTGCTCTTTCAACTTGCGAATTTGCTCTTCTTCAGCTTTGCGGTTTTTTTCTAGCTGCTCTGCTTCGCGTCTCAGTTTATCAAGACGCTCTTGTTCTTTTTTCGCTGCCTTTTCGCGTTGCTGGCGAATTTCTTTCGCTTGTTGCTGCACAAGTTTTGGATCGATGACAACAGCTTGAACCATTTGCCCTGTAGGCTCTGGTTTAGACATGTTGAAGTCCGTCCCCCAAAGCAGGGCTGCAACTAGAATTGCATGCAAACCAACCGATATTGCTATCGGTTTGGCGTATTGGTTGGGTTTCTTCTTGTGATCTTTCATAGATAATTGATGTCTATTCCCTGATATCGGTCATTAGACCTACCTTAGGGATACCAGCTCGACTTAGTTCATCTAGCAATAGAACAACATCGGCATATGGTGTTGCCGCGTCGCCACCTACCGCAACTGGTGAATCCGGCTTAACCTCTCGCTCCGCTTTCACTCGCACAATAACATCTTGCAACGACAAACCTCGCTGAACTTCTTCATCATTTACGCTTAGGCCTAAATTACCCTCGCTATCAATTTCGATGATAATAAAGCTACTGTCAGTCTCGCCAGCAAGGTCTTGCATAGATTCTGCGGTCGATGTTTTCGGAAGATCAACGTCGACGCCTTGAGTCACAAATGGAGCGGTCGCCATAAAAATGATCAACAGTACGAGCATTACGTCGATATACGGAACAACGTTGATCTCCGCTGTCATTTTTCGCTTTTTAGGTTGATAACCCGCCATGCTTTATTCCTTATCCGCGCTGTCTCGGCCAGCCATCGCTTGACGATGAAGGATGCTGTGGAATTCTTCAGAAAATGTTGCGTAAGTGTGCTCTAGTTTACTCACTTTATTACTTAGGCGGTTGTACGCCATTACTGCCGGAATAGCCGCAAATAGCCCCATCGCTGTCGCGATAAGTGCCTCGGCGATACCCGGTGCAACCATAGACAACGTAGCTTGCTTTACTTCACCCAGCGCAATAAAGGCGTGCATGATGCCCCAAACGGTACCAAATAGGCCGATATAAGGGCTTATAGAACCGACTGTTGCCAAAAACGGTAAGCTTGTTTCTAGCTCATCTACTTCACGAGAAACAGCAACGCGCATTGCGCGGCCAGTGCCTTCCATGATGTAAGCTGGTGAATTTGCGTTGCTCTTACGTAGGCGAGCAAACTCTGTAAAACCTGCGTAGAAGATTTCTTCTGTGCCTTCAATTTCGTCTTTACGCGCTTTTACTTTTTGGTAAAGCTGAGAAAGATCAGTACCCGACCAAAATTTGTCTTCAAACTGCTCTGCATTTTTTGAAGCTTGAGAAAGCACTTTGCTGCGCTTGATGATCATTGCCCATGACACAATTGACATGCCAAGCAACGTCAGCATCACAAGCTTTACCAACAGACTGGCCTGAAGAAAGAGATCTAAAATGGAAATATCAGCAGTCACTATTTGTTAGCTCCGAATTTATAAAGGTTGGAATAGCTATTGGTTTCATTTTCTTATTATCGATACATGCTACCTTAACCGAGGCCTTGCACAATATCTTGCCTTGATCATTGACCAACTCTTGACAGAATTGCAGAGAAGCACGTTTTATTTCTGACACTCGGGTTACGACTGTCAGATGCTCGTCCAGCCTAGCCCCTTGGTTGAAATCGATATCTATGTGTCGGACAACAAAGCCGATATTTTGTTCCAGTAACACATGTTGAGAAATGCCTTTAGCACGTAACATCTCTGTCCGTGCGCGCTCAAAGAATTTTAGATAATTAGAATGATATACAACACCGCCCGCATCAGTGTCTTCATAGTACACGGTGATCGGCCAGTGAAAGAGATTTGATGTGCCTTGCAAGGGAGTACCAATATATTCAATTCTTTAAAGTAATTACTATAACTGAAGCGACAGCAATTGGTACCGAGCTAAGGAAATATTTTTGAAATTTGTAGAAAAAATAAAAGCTAGGCGAGATACCTAGCTTTTATTCGATGATTTAGTAACCGACTTTATTACAGCATATTTCAGCCTAAATGAAATAAAGTGCCGTTAGATAAATTAAGATAGCTAACGAGAAATAAGGACTAAACAAAACTTGCCAGTACCAGTTTCTTGGCTTGAAGCCCACCCCATACACCATACTTGAACATACAGACCAAATCAGTGCTGGTGCGATGATTGAGTTAAAACCACCAATTGCTTGATGGTAAGCTTCAGGGTCCCACATCACCAATCCTACGTGCATAAAGCCAAGGATGAGAGATAAGACTCGTAGCAGAGTCTTATCCATTGGTGCGTGAAGTTTCGCTACCTTATCAGCGAGGTTACTCACTGTCTTTATCCATCATTTCTGAGTGCTCTAGCCAAAGAGCGTTGATGATACCGAATGCACAAGCAAGTAGTACACCTAGAATCCATGCGAAATACCACATAGTAAATGCTCCTTAGTAAAGTGAGTTTTTGTTGTCTTCAATGTACTGGTCATCAAGGCGACCAAACATCTTGTAGTAAGTCCAAGATGTGTAACCAAGGATGATTGGCACCATAACAAACGCAACGCCTGTCATTAGGTTCAGAGTCAGCTCAGATGACGTTGCATCCCACATTGTTAAGCTGTGGCTTGGCATTAAGTCTGAAGGCATGATGAATGGGAACATCGCAAAACCTGCAGTAAAGATAACACCAGCAACACCCAAGCTTGAAGTAATGAACGAAATCGCACATTTTTCAAGACGAGATGCCAATACAGCGAGAAGCGGCATTGCAACACCTAATACAGGAGCAGCCCATAGTAGTGGGTAGTTTTCAAAGTTCTTCATCCACGCACCAGCTTCACGGATAACCTCTTTGTTTAGAGGGTTAGAAGCAGCGTTAGTGTCGATACCGCCAACAATGACGTAGCCATCGATATTTTGGATCCAGAAACCAGCCGCTACAAACGCAGCAACCGTCAGTAAACCAGCCAACTGAGCAACGTTGCGCGCACGCACATGCACTTCGCCTGTTGTTTTCATTTGTAGCCAAGTAGAACCTTGCATCAAAATCATGAACAAGCTTACTAGACCACACAACAGTGCAAATGGGTTTAGTAGACCAAAGAATGAGCCATGGTATGTTGGCATCAAGAACTCACTCAATTGGAATGGTACACCTTGTAGAAGGTTGCCAAACGCTACACCAAAGATGATTGGCGGAACAAAACCACTGATTGAGATACAGATATCCCAGGTATTGCGCCATTTTGGATCTTCGATTTTAGAGCGGTAGTCTAGGCCCAGAGGACGAAGCCATAGCGCTGCTAATGTCAAAATCATCGCTAAGTAGAAGCCTGAAAATGACGTTGCGTAAACCAAAGGCCAAGCTGCGAACAGTGCACCACCAGCAGTGATAAGCCAAACTTGGTTACCATCCCAGTGAGGAGCAATTGAGTTAATCATGACACGGCGTTGCGTGTCGTTTTTACCGATGATAGGTACAAGCGCGCCTACACCCATATCGAAGCCGTCTGTTACTGCAAAACCAACTAGTAGAACACCGATTAGTACCCACCAGATGAGTCGCAAGATTTCGTAATCAAACATCTTGTTATCTCCTTACCTTACGCTTCTACTTGGCGACTAACTTTGTCTTCAACAGAGTCAGCATTTTGCTCGAAGTGGTAGCGACCCGTTTTCAGGCTACTTGGGCCTTTACGAGCGAATTTCAACATTAGGTAAACTTCTGCAATCAGGAATACCGTGTATAGCGCCAGAATTGCGAAGAGTGAAGTCCAGATTTCACCTGCAGTTAGTGCAGAAGCTGCAACATGCACTGGTAAAATTTCACCTACAGCCCAAGGTTGACGGCCGTACTCAGCGACGAACCAACCCGCTTCAATTGCAATCCAAGGTAGTGGAATGCTAAATAGTGCAGCTTTTAGAATCCATTGTTTCTGTTCAATCTTCTGACGACACGTTTGGATAAACGCCGCACCAAAGACAAACAACATGATGAAGCCACAAGCAACCATGATACGGAATGACCAGAATAGCGGCCATACTGTTGGGATTGAGTCGTCCGCAGCAGCTTGGATTTGCTCTTCTGTTGCATCAACAACATTGTCTGTGTAGCGTTTTAGAAGTAGACCGTAACCTAGGTCACCTTTCACTTCATCAAACGCAGTCATGTTTTCTTCTGACTTGTCGCCCGCACGAAGCTTCTCTAGAAGTTCATAAGCGTACATGCCGTCACGAATACGATCGACGTGTTCATCACGTAAATCACGAAGACCTGTTACTTGCTCATCAAAAGAGCGTGTCGCGATAATACCCATTACGTAAGGGATCTTAATTGCGTAATCGGTATGCATCGTTTCCTGATTAGGAACACCAAATAACGTAAATGCGGCAGGTGCAGGTTCAGTGTGCCACTCTGCTTCAATTGCAGCGAGTTTCACTTTTTGAACTTCACCAAGCTCGTAGCCAGATTCGTCACCAAGAACGATGGTAGATAAGATAGCTGCAATACCGAAAGAAGCAGCAATAGCAAACGAACGACGAGCAAACGCAATGTCACGACCTTTTAATAGGTAGTATGAACTGATGCCTAGAATAAACATTGCGCCACAAGTGTAACCAGAAGCAACCGTATGCACGAACTTAACCTGAGCAACTGGGTTTAGTACAACCTCAGAGAAGCTCACCATTTCCATTCGCATGGTTTCGAAGTTGAAATCTGCGCCTACTGGGTTTTGCATCCAGCCGTTTGCGATAAGAATCCAAAGAGCAGAGAAGTTAGAGCCTAGTGCCACAAGCCAGGTAACCGCTAAGTGTTGGCGTTTAGATAGACGATCCCACCCGAAGAAGAATAGACCAACAAAAGTTGACTCCAGGAAGAATGCGACAAGTGCTTCGATCGCTAGCGGTGCACCGAAGATATCACCTACATAGTGGGAGTAGTAAGACCAGTTCGTACCAAACTGGAACTCCATGGTAAGGCCTGTCGCCACACCAAGTGCAAAGTTAATACCGAATAGCTTACCCCAGAACTTGGTCATGTCCTTATAGATTTGCTTGTTCGTCATTACGTACATCGATTCCATAATGGCCAGAAGGAAGGCCATACCAAGGGTCAATGGTACGAATAGGAAGTGATACATCGCTGTCAGTGCAAACTGCAACCGCGATAGATCAACTACGTCAATCATGGTAACTCCTATGTGTCGGCTGAATGACACTCTCTACATATTGCAATCCATATTCAGGTGTTATTTACACTTGAAAAATGTTGAATTATCACAACTCATTGTTGCAAAAATGTGCTTCATTGGTTAGTTAATTGTTAAGCATCAGCTAATATAGCTGGGGCTAATATTACTTGTAAAAACAGATTGTTTCAAAAGGTTTATAGCCGTAACGCGCTTTGATATACATCAATGTTTATGCGCGGAATTTGCACAAAAATCCATCACATTGATCTAGATCAACCAGTATTGGATACGGATGTTAAGAGAGAGTAATCAGGAGAGAAATTAACCAGTTGCAAGCAAACATCGAGTTAACAATCAATGCTTTTTACTTACTAAACCAGTATGAGAAAAAATTCAAAAAATGTGAGTTTGGTCAACTTTAATGAAGCGCTGGGCAACAACGGCCCAGCGAGGGAATCTTATTTTTCAATTCCGAAATGCAAATACGCACGATCTGTCGCGATTCTTCCACGCGGAGTGCGTTGTAAATAACCTTGCTGAATAAGATAAGGTTCAAGAACGTCTTCAATAGTGTCCTTTTCTTCACCTATCGCCGCTGCCATGTTGTCGAGCCCGACCGGACCACCACCAAATTTTTCCATAATCGCGAGTAGTAGCTTACGGTCCATGTAATCGAAGCCTTCGGCGTCCACATCAAGCATATTCAACGCCTTATCGGCAACATCGGCACAAATGTGACCATTGCCTTTTACTTCCGCATAATCACGAACACGACGTAGCAAACGGTTAGCAATACGTGGTGTGCCACGCGCACGTCTTGCCACTTCCAATGCACCTTCAGGTTCCATTGATAAACCTAAACAATCCGCGCTTCGCTGCACGATATCTTGGAGGTCTTTTATCTTATAAAACTCAAGGCGCTGAGTAATACCAAAGCGGTCGCGCAATGGTGACGTTAAAGAGCCCGCTCGGGTCGTCGCACCAATTAACGTAAATGGTGGTAAATCGATCTTAATAGAACGAGCGGCCGGACCTTCACCGATCATAATATCCAGTTGATAATCTTCCATCGCCGGATACAGCACCTCTTCAACCATCGGGCTCAAGCGGTGAATCTCATCGATGAACAACACATCGTTTTCTTCGAGGTTGGTTAACAGCGCGGCCAAATCGCCTGCTTTCTCAAGTACAGGGCCTGAAGTAGTGCGAATGTTCACTTCCATTTCATTGGCAACGATGTTCGCAAGTGTGGTTTTACCCAAACCTGGGGGACCAAAAATCAAAAGGTGATCAAGTGCTTCGCTACGTAACTGAGCAGCTTTAATGAAGATCTCCATTTGGTCACGGACATGGTCCTGACCTTGGTAATCCGCTAATTTTTTTGGCCGAATAGCACGATCAATGACATCTTCATCACGAAAGGCAGGGTTTTCTGGCGCGATTAAACGATCGGCTTCAATCATCTTTTTACCTTGAAAAATGGTTACCTGAGAGAATAATGCCGCTCGTTTAACAGCAAGTGGCATATTTCTATATCTCGTCATCCTGTACAGCGACGAAGGAGCGTGATACAGGATCTTCTATCCGAGCGATTTATGGTCAAATTGTTTCATTAACCGCTCAGCGTGCTGCTATTAGATTCCCAGTCTCGCCAGGCTCGCTGGAATGACACAAAAAACATCGTTAAGCGATTGGCATTAACCTTAGAGAATGAGTTATCTTGAACAAATGTTCACTGTGCAACCAGCGTTACACCATTGATTTTAGAGCTTCACGGATCATTTGCTCACTGCTCATGTCCGGTTTAGCGATCTGAGATACCACTTTCGACGCTTGAGTCGGCTTGTAACCTAGAGCTAGAAGCGCACTGATTGCTTCTTCTTCCGCGTTGTTGGATGTCGCACTAGAATCCGCAGGAGCAGCATCCGTAAATGGTGTAAATAGATCGCCAGCGCCCCACCCTTTCAAGCGGTCTTTCATTTCAACAACCAATCTCTCTGCGGTTTTCTTGCCAACGCCTGGAAGCTTAACCAGCGTAGAAACGTCTTCATGTTCCACACAAGTAACAAATTGCGTTGCTGTCATACCAGAGAGAATACCAAGACCGAGTTTAGGACCAACGCCATTGGCTTTGATCACTTCACGGAAAAGTGCTCGTTCTTTTACCGTGTTGAAACCGTATAGCAATTGCGCATCTTCACGGACAACAAAGTGAGTATAAATAATGGCTTCTTCGCCAACATTTGGCAGTTCGTAAAAACAGCTCATTGGCATCTGGACTTCATAGCCAATGCCATTAACTTCAATTAATACTTCAGGTGGTTGTTTTTCAATCAGTGTGCCACGAAGACGTCCAATCACTATAAATACTCTTTGGAAATGAATTTGCGACAGGATAATAAAGAACTGGATAGACATCCAGTTAATTTTAACGGTAGCGCCCTTTTCTGGCACTGGTTGCTTTGCCCGCTAACGCAACGAGAGTCTTGTTAGTATTGGCATGACAAATCGCCACACCTAAAGCATCGGCTGCATCCGCTTGAGGCTTGGCGGGCAATTTAAGCATCTGCTGAACCATATGCTGAACTTGCGCTTTGTCCGCGCCACCAGTGCCGACGACAGCTTGCTTAATAAGACGAGCCGCGTATTCAAATACCGGCAACTCCGCATTCACCGCAGCAACAATTGCACTGCCACGAGCTTGGCCAAGTTTTAGCGCTGAATCCGCGTTTTTGGCCATAAACACTTGCTCGATCGCGAAAACGTCCGGTTGAAACTGGGTAATGATTTCCGTGACGCCTGCATAAATCTGTTTAAGCCGACCCGGAAGTTCTTTTTCTGAAGTACGAATGCAGCCACTACCAAGGTATTGCAAGTGGCGTCCATTTTGACGAATGACCCCATAGCCGGTAATGCGCGAACCTGGGTCAATGCCCAAAATAATTGACATGAATGTTCCTAAAAATGAGGCCTAATTCGGCCTCAGTCTTTTTATTATTACTTGCTAACTTCGGAGCAAATACCGCTCCCGACACCTTGAGTTTAATCTAGCGTAGCAGCAACGTCGTCAGAGATATCACCATTGTGATAAACCTCTTGAACGTCGTCCAGATCTTCCAAAGCGTCAATCAAACGAAGTAGTTTTGGCGCAGTGTCCGCGTCCAAATCTGCTTTCGTAGATGGGATCAGAGACACCTCAGCGTTCTCTGCCTCAAACCCTGCGGCATCAAGAGCATCTTTTACGAGTCCAAAATCGCCTGGGGCCGTGTAGACATCAATCGAGCCATCTTCTGCCGTTTCAATGTCATCAGCACCACTTTCTAATGCTACTTCCATTACCGCATCCTCATCTAAACCTGGGCCATATGAAATCACGCCTTTCTTGTCGAAAAGATAGTTGACGCTACCATCCGTCCCCAGATTACCGCCTGACTTTGAGAATGCATGGCGTACGCCAGATACCGTACGATTTCGGTTATCCGTCATACATTCGACCATGACCGCCGTACCACCTGGACCATAACCTTCATAGATCACGGTTTCCATGTTGTCGTCGCCTTCACCACCAGCACCTCGGCTGACAGCGCGATTGACAGTGTCACGTGTCATGTTGTTAGACAGTGCTTTATCAATTGCGGCTCGCAAACGTGGGTTATTTTCTGGCTCACCGCCCCCCTCTTTTGCCGCAACAACGATTTCACGGATTAATTTAGTAAAGATTTTGCCGCGCTTCGCATCTTGCGCTGCTTTACGGTGACGAATATTCGCCCATTTACTATGACCAGCCATAATTCACCTTTTAATGTATTTTGACGCTTAATAACAAAACATGTTCTAAAAGCGTTGCTTGGGAAATTGCTTTGGAAGTTTCTTGGGTTTATTTAAACAAAAACTCCCGCAGTTGCGGGAGTTTTCTTCAAATGTTGTGCGCTTATTCTGCGTCTTTTTCTTTCGCTGCAGTTACTGCGATGGCTAGCTCTTCTAGCGCTGCTGGGTTCGCAATACTTGGTGCGTCTGTTAGTAGACACGCAGCTGCTGTTGTTTTAGGGAACGCGATAACATCACGGATGTTCTCTGTACCACATAGCAGCATTACTAGACGGTCTAGACCAAATGCAAGACCAGCATGTGGAGGCGTACCGAATTTCAGCGCATCAAGCAGGAAGCCGAACTTAAGCTGTTGCTCTTCAGGTGTGATACCTAGAATATCAAATACGGCTTCTTGCATATCTGCGTTGTGGATACGAACAGAGCCGCCGCCCACTTCGTAGCCATTTAGAACCATATCGTAAGCGTTAGAATTTGCCGCAGCAGGGTTTGCTTTTAGCTCTTCTGCAGTCACACCTAGAGGCGATGTGAATGGGTGGTGCATCGCGTGTAGGTTGCCTTCGTCATCTTCTTCGAACATTGGGAAGTCAACAACCCATAGTGGAGCCCATGCAGACTCATCCGTTAGCTCTAGGTCTTTACCTAGTTTCAAACGTAGCGCACCCATTGCTTCTGCAACGATGCCCGCTTTATCAGCGCCAAATAGGATAATGTCACCAGATTCCGCTTGAGTACGATCTAGAATGCCGTTGATCACGTCTTCATTTAGGAACTTAGCGACTGGAGATTGGATACCTTCCATGCCCGCTGCACGGTCGTTAACCTTCATCCAAGCTAGACCTTTCGCACCGTAGATGCCAACGAATTCACCGTAGCCATCAATTTGCTTACGAGTCAAAGATGCACCACCTGGAACGCGAATAACGGCAACGCGGCCTTTTTCGTCGTTTGCTGGACCTGAGAATACTTTGAACTCAACATCTTTCACTAGGTCAGCAACGTCTACTAGTTCCAGTGGGTTACGTAGGTCTGGCTTGTCCGAACCGAAACGACGAATCGCTTCGCTGAACGGCATTACTGGGAATTCACCTAGGTCAACATTTAGTAGCTCTTGCCACATTTCACGAACCATTTTCTCAGTCGTTGCACGAACTTGGTCAGCCGTCATGAATGACGTTTCGATATCGATCTGAGTGAATTCTGGTTGACGGTCAGCACGCAAGTCTTCATCACGGAAACACTTAACGATTTGGTAGTAACGGTCAAAACCAGACATCATTAGAAGTTGTTTGAATAGCTGTGGAGACTGAGGAAGCGCGTAGAAGCTGCCTTTGTGAACACGGCTAGGTACTAGGTAGTCACGAGCGCCTTCTGGAGTCGCTTTTGTTAGGACTGGTGTTTCGATGTCTAGGAAGCCGTTGTCATCTAGGAAACGACGAACAAAGCTAGACGCTTTAGCACGTAGCTTGATGCGGTCGCTCATTTCAGGACGACGTAGATCTAGGTAACGGTACTTCAGGCGCTGCTCTTCAGAGTTCTTTTGGTTGAAGTCTAGAGGCAGAACATCAGAACGGTTGATGATTTCAAGACCTTTCGCAAGGATCTCAACTTCACCTGTTGCCATGTCTTTGTTTGCTTGGCTCTCTGGGCGAACGCGCACTTCACCCGTTAGTTTGATACAGAATTCATTACGAAGTGTGTTCGCCACTTCATACGCATCCGCCATATCTGGATCAACAACTACCTGAACGATACCTTCGCGATCTCGCATATCAATAAAAATAAGACCGCCTAAATCACGACGACGGTTAACCCAGCCGCAAAGTTCTACAGTTTGTCCTGCAAGGGACTTGTTCAGGTGACCACAGTAATGGGTACGCATAATGAAATTCCCAATCTCTCAAATGTTGTTAACTACGCTCTGTCAGCCTCATTGCTAAGCAGAGTAAAGATTCAGTTATACGCTGAATGTCCACGAAAATCGACTACTCAACATACAATTACGTGTGTTTTATCATTCACTGGTGCTTTTTAGTACAACAAATGTTCAAAAGCGCACCAAAGCGAAAAAATTGGGGAGGATTATAGCGTGAAATTACCTATTTCAGCAAAACTCTCGTAAAGTATTCACACGAGTAGCAAGCAGTAAAGAATAATGGATAACTTACCTCTTCGACTTGGATTGACGATGTGGTCGCACAATCAATGGCAACAAAGTTTTTACGGCAGCGGGACAAAGCCCGCTGAACGTTTAGAAAGGTATGCGCAAGTGTTTCATACCGTGGAAGGCAACACAACATTTTATGCCACACCGACGCTCAATACAGTGCAAAACTGGAGAGCCGCAACCCACGATGATTTTCGCTTTACTTTCAAACTTCCTAAAGCCATCACTCATGAGCAAATGCTAAGAGGTTGCAGCGAACAACTGAGAGACTTCATGAAAGTCATGGAGCCTTTGCATGACCGTGTAGGCCAATGGACAATTCAATTACCAGCCGCATTTGGTCCTGAGCACCTTGATCGACTGAAAAAGTTCTGTGCGAGCTTTCCACCTAACTTCCCTCTCGGTGTTGAGGTTCGCCATATGGCATTTTTCTCCAAAGGCGAAGAAGAGCGAGCACTTAACCAATGGTTAGTAGAGAATAATATTGACCGCATTATTATGGATAGCCGCCCAGTCTTTGCCGCTAAGCCCGACAATGAGGCGATTATTGATGCACAAATGAAAAAACCACGAGTCCCTGTTCACGCCATTGCTACCGCTGCACACCCTTTGATTCGCTTTATTGGTCATCCAGAAGAACAGCAAAATTACGAGTTTTTTAAACCATGGCTCAACAAGTTGCCACAATGGATTGCCGAAGGTAAACAGCCATATGTCATGATCCATACCGCAGACAATATAATTGCGCCAGAGTTGGCTGCAAACCTGTATAAAGACATACAAAAACGTATCACGCTCCCTGAGTTAGCGCCTTTCCCAGCTGACGATGGCAACTCGCAGTTACAGATGTTCTAACGCAACACATGACAGAGGCGCGAAATTCCCATAAAATACGCGCCTTTTTTGGTGCCTGACATTTTCAGGCGGCTTGTATGCAGAGACTTAGTTATGAACCCTAAGAGCAATCCAGATACTATTTTTTCGGCTCCAATCGATAAAATTGGGGATTTCACGTTCGATGAACGCGTAGCGGAAGTATTTCCTGACATGATTCAACGATCGGTACCGGGTTACAGCAATATCATTTCTGCAATCGGTATGCTGGCAGAGCGTTTTGTAAAACCTCACTCAAACATCTATGACCTTGGCTGTTCTTTGGGTGCTGCAACATTGTCTATGCGTCGCCATATCAAACAAGAAGGTTGCCAAATCATCGCAGTGGACAACTCTCCTGCGATGGTTGAGCGTTGTAAACTTCACGTCAACGCTTACCGCAGTGACACTCCTGTGGATGTAGTAGAAGCAGACATTCGCAATATCGAAATTGAAAACGCGTCAGTGGTGGTGTTGAACTTCACTTTGCAATTCCTCTCTCCAGAAGATCGTTACTCCTTGCTCGAGAAAATTTACGCAGGCCTGCGTCCAGGCGGCATTTTGATTCTATCGGAGAAGTTCGTCTTCGAAGATGAAGTTTCGAACGAACTGTTAATTGACCTTCACCACGACTTTAAACGTGCGAATGGTTATAGCGAACTAGAAATCAGCCAAAAGCGTAGCGCGATAGAAAACGTAATGCGCCCAGATTCAAAGAAAGAACATAAAGAGCGTTTCGCTAAAATTGGCTTTTCTAGCTACGACGTTTGGTTCCAATGCTTTAACTTCGGCTCCATGTTCGCGATTAAATAGACCATGCATACCAAGCCTGAACCATACCGATTTCGGCTTTCGTTAATAATTTATACCCATCAACTCAGCGATTGACTAACTATGTTTAACTTTGCAAATTTCTACCAATTGATTGCCCAAGACACTCGTCTTCAACCTTGGCTTAATGTGCTTCCGCAACAGCTAACGGATTGGCAAAATGCAGAGCACGGTGACTTTGGTCGCTGGTTGAAAGCCCTGAACAAAATCCCAGCGGGTAGACCGGACAACATCGACATTGTTGATTCTGTCACGATTTCAAACAATGAGCCGATGCCTCAAGGGGAACTTAAAAAGCTAGAAAGCTTACTTCGTACATTCCATCCTTGGCGGAAAGGCCCATACCACGTACACGGCATCCATATTGATACTGAGTGGCGCAGTGATTGGAAATGGGACCGCGTGCTTCCGCATATTTCACCATTAAAGAATCGCAGCGTACTCGATGTAGGTTGTGGTAACGGCTACCACATGTGGCGCATGCTAGGCGAAGGTGCACGCTTAACTGTCGGTATCGATCCATCTCACCTGTTTCTAATTCAGTTCGAAGCAATTCGTAAACTAATGGGCGATGACCAACGTGCACACCTACTGCCATTGGGCATTGAACAACTACCTAAGTTAGAAGCGTTCGATACGGTATTCAGCATGGGCGTGCTTTACCATCGCCGCTCGCCTCTCGATCATTTAGTGCAACTAAAAGATCAATTGGTATCTGGAGGTGAACTCGTATTGGAAACACTCGTGATTGAAGGTGATGAGAATGCAGTACTGGTCCCGACTTCTCGTTACGCGCAAATGCGTAATGTCTATTTCTTCCCTTCAGCAAAAGCCCTAAAAGTGTGGCTAGAATTGGTCGGTTTTGAAGATGTTCGTATCGTTGATGAAAACATCACATCCGTAGATGAACAACGTACCACAGATTGGATGACGCATAACTCTCTACCTGACTACTTAGATCCGAACGACCCAAGCAAAACTGTAGAAGGCTATCCTGCCCCTCGCCGCGCGGTTCTTGTCGCTCGCAAATCATAATTCGCTGAGATTCCTGACATTGTCTTAACTCATTTTACGAGTTAAGACATTACCCTCTTTCCTCGTAATGAGCGAGTTTGTTTTTTGAATCCATTTTTCACGTCAAAATATAAGCACGCTCTAAATAAGGATGCGCTTTTATGCCCTTGATTTTTGGCTTTTCATCACTATTCCTCAAACAATAAGTAATAGAGAAACATTCTTACTTGTGAGGCTTTATCGATATAAGCTAAACTCCTAAAAAATAAACAACTTAATCCAATCCCAAGGTTTTCAATGTTATTACGATTGACCCCGATTGTTGCCATCGCCTTACTATCTGGATGCTCACTAACCAAAGGCGAACAGTACCACCAAGAAACGTTAGCGGCGATTCAAAATTCAGAAGCGAATGTCAATAATCGCATTACCAACCTAGAGCTACAGCTCAGCAACCAATCGGACTATATCGACAGCCTTGAAGAACAAGTCGATAAACTACAGGTTGAACTTCTTACATTTCGCGATGAAGCAATGGCAGAAGTAAAAAAACCGAAAGAGCCGATTATTGTCCAATCTCCCGCTCCTGTGGAACCAACCCCAACTCACGATATTGTCCTTGGCTCTATCGAAAAGGTCACTGTAGAGTCGATTAAGCAAACTTTTGATGCACGTATCGACACTGGTGCCGCGACGTCGTCTTTAAATGCCGTTGATATTGAAGAGTTCGAAAGAAATGGTAAAAAATGGGTCCGATTCCACTTAGCAGACACCAGTAAATCCGAAGAAGAGAAAAGTACTTGGATCGAAGCTCCTGTCATTCGCTACGTCAAAATCCGCCAGGTTACCAGTGAAGAGTTAGAACGCCGCGCTGTGGTAGAACTTTGGGTGCGCGTTGGAAAAATTCATGAAAAAGCGCAATTTACGTTGGCAGATCGCTCACATATGAACCATCCTATTTTACTGGGTAGAGAATTTATGCGCGACATAGCACTTGTCGATGTAAGTCGTACCTATATCCAAACGGACGAAGATAAAAAATAATAAGGTAGATTATGACGTCAAAAATACCGTTTTACCTTTCTATCATCTTATTGGTGATTGCGGGCATTGCTCTGAGTGTTTTCAGGCATGAAAACTACGGCGTGCCTTGGACGCCAGGCGAAACTCGTCAGGTATGGGATGTAGAAGCTCGTATTGAGTTCAATGCTAACGGCAACGAAGTAAAAGCGTCACTTGCAGCACCTCATACACAAAGTGGTTACACACTTATCGGTGAATCTGCTTCCTCATCAGGTTATGGCGTTTCCTACATCAATGACGATTCAGGCCGTCGTGCAGAATGGTCAATTCGCCAAGCTCAAGGGCCACAAACCATATACTACAAAGCCCAGTTCTTAGTAGACCCTCAGGCTAAAGTCACTCCTTTACCGCCAACGGAAGACATTACGCCACCAACGCTATCAGCACCACAAGCAGCAGCGGCAAATGCCCTTATCGAACGTGCGATGAGTCGCTCTGCCGATAATGTGACGTTTACTCGTGAGCTTATCAAAGCGCTTAATGACCCAGATAGCCAAAACTCGTCGCTACTACTGAACGATTTCAGCCGTACTGATGCACTGCATAATATTTTGCTTACCGCAGGTATACAAAGCAAAACCGTCGGTGTTATCGAACTAGAAGATGGTCGTCGACGCCAAACAATTCAACCAATGGTTCAGGTTTGGTCAGGTAAAGATTGGGTACTGTTTTCACCAAAATCCGAACAAAAAGCAGTGAAACCCAACTTGTTAGTGTGGGATGAATCAAACGTATCCTTACTTGACCTTGTTGGTGGTAAAAATAGCCAAGTGCATTTCTCGATGATTAAGCAAGAAATGACACCACAACAAGCTACAAACAACAAAATAGAAGCAGATGGATTACTGAATATTTCAATTCATAGCTTACCTTTGGAAGAGCAAGCGATGTTCAAAACCATCATGCTCATCCCTATCGGTGCTCTGATCGTTGTGTTCTTGCGTGTGATTATCGGCCTGAAAACATCCGGTACCTTCATGCCTGTGTTGATTGCCGTTGCTTTTGTTCAAACTCAACTATTAACGGGTATTGTCGGTTTCTTGCTAATTGTAGGTACAGGCCTGATTATTCGAAGCTATTTGTCTAGGTTGAACTTATTGCTGGTAGCAAGGATATCTGCGGTCATTATTACCGTTATTATGATCATCTCGGTGTTCACCGTTGTTGCGTTTAAAATGGGCTTAACAGAAGGCCTAACAATTACCTTCTTCCCTATGATCATCTTGTCTTGGACGATTGAACGTATGTCAATCCTATGGGAAGAAGAAGGTGCGAAGGAAGTTGCTCTGCAAGGTGGTGGTTCATTGCTGACAGCGGTATTAGTTTACCTTGCAATGACGAACTCATACATTCAACACTTAACCTTTAACTTCATTGGTCTACAGTTGATTGTTCTGGCCGGTATTCTATTACTAGGTACTTACACAGGTTACCGCCTCACTGAGCTACGACGCTTCAAACCACTAGCGGAGGACTAAACGATGTTCGAAAGTTTTACTTCGCCGTCTAAGCTTCGCCATAAAGGCATTATGGGGATGAACAAGCGTAACCACAGCTATATTGGCCGTTACAATGATCGTTCTAAATACCCACTTGTCGATGACAAGCTAAAGACCAAAATTATTGCACAGGCAGCAGGAGCAACAGTTCCTGCCCTGATCGGTGTCATTCATAACCAAGCTGAAGTTAAGACTATCCACAAAATGGTTGAGAACTGGCCTGGTTTTGTAATCAAACCTGCACAAGGTAGTGGCGGTAAAGGCATTCTGGTTGTTACGTCTCACAAAAACGGGGTATATACCAAACCCTCCGGCTCTACAATTGGTAGGGATGAGGTCGAGCGTCACATTAGTAATGCGCTTGCTGGCCTTTTCTCTCTTGGTGGTAAAAATGACGTTGCTGTGGTTGAAAACTTAATCAAGTTTGATGACTGTTTTGATGGCTTCAGTTATGAAGGCGTACCAGATGTTCGGATCATCGTATTTAAAGGTTATCCAGTTATGGCGATGATGCGCTGTTCTACAGCGGCTTCCGACGGCAAAGCAAACCTTCACCAAGGTGCCGTAGGAGTAGGCATTGACATCGCGACAGGTAAAGCCGTCAGAGCGGTGCAGTTCGATCATCCAGTTACTCATCACCCTGATACAGGTAAAGACCTTTCGACCCTTCAAGTACCGCATTGGGAGCGCTTGCTGGAGCTTGCGTCAAGTGCCTGGGAAATGACAGGTTTGGGATACATGGGTACGGATATGGTGCTGGATAAAGATGAAGGACCTATGGTTTTAGAGCTTAACGCTCGCCCTGGTCTGGCAATCCAAATCGCTAATGGTGCAGGCTTGCTTCCTCGTTTGAAACACATAGAGAGCCTTGGTACACCTGCTGAGTATCCAAAACCGATTGAACGCGTCGCTTACGCGGCAGAGCAGTTCGGTGTGAAGCCGTTGTTCTAACCCTCCGACATAATGTTCGTTATTACTCGCCAGTAATTGTCATGATTACTGGCGTTTTTGTTCCCGCATCCAAAAACCTTGCACTTGCTCTCCTTATTAAACACATCCTTCTCATATATAAGTTGAATCAATGATCGAGCTAACAAAATCAACATAGATCGTTTCTTTTCTACTTTGCCTTTTGAGTATGATGAGAGCTCCCCTTACTCAACTTGAGAGGTTGGGAAATGCTAATAAAAGAAACAAATAATGATGAACCAGAGCTTGAAGAACAAGAGAGCTTAGACCAACACCTACAACGCTTGTCTGAGCTTTCTGTCCAAGCACTTGAAGAGCTTGCTGAAATGATCGAAGTCAGGGACGATATTCCAGAGGAATAAACGTCGCTTCCTCATTAAGTTCCGCTAATAAGCCGAGACTGCCGTCCTACAGTCTCGGCTTATCTTATGTAGTTCGAAGCCTGCCTCGCAAACAGATACAAAAACGCCCGCGTTCATTGCGGGCGTTTTGTTAGATTCGAAGTTTACGATTCAAACTCTTCAATCATCTCTTGTGCTTCAGTCTTAGGCTTATCCGTTTGACCAAAACCACGCAGACCAACCACGTGTACGTGTTCGTGATCTTTAAACACCTTACGCACCAGTTTGTAGGTCGTACCTTTCTCTGGGCTGATGTTTTCAGGCGCCGCGATAAGAAGCTGCATATCCAGACGGTCACATAATTCGAACAATGTCGCGATCGATTTCGCATCCAGACGCGCTGCTTCATCCAAGAAAAGCAAACGACAAGGCACAATGTCTTTGCTGCGTAGACGACGAGACTCTTCTTCCCAGCTTTGCACGACCATCAGAAGGATTGACTGACCGGTACCGATCGCTTCGCCTGTTGATAGTGCGCCAGACTCAGCCTGTAGCCAACCATCTGTACCACGGTTCACTTCTACACTTAGCTCTAGGTAGTTACGGTAATCCAGTAGCTCTTCACCCAGAACCTGAGGAGAACGTTGACCCATATCGATATGTGGGTTCACACGTTGGAACAGCTTCGCCATTGCTTCGGAGAAAGTAAAGCGAGTCGATTCAAACAGGTCTTTGTGCTGCTCTTGCTGTGTCGCTAGACCGTTCAGTAGCACTTCGTGACTTTCGCGGATCTTCACGTTTAGACGTACGCCCTTCACCTGACCAAACGAGATGTTCGACAGGCCTTGGTTCAGCATACGAATACGGTTTTGCTCACGCTGAATCGTCTTCTTAATGATGCTCGCTACTGACTCAGAGCTGATCGCTAAGCGGTTTTCACGTTGGGTTAGCTCTTCCGTTAGACGCGCTAGCTCAACTTCCATCTCTTCGATCGCTTCAACTGGATCATCAGTACGGATGATATCCTGACGAATGCGCTCGCGAAGATGTTGGTAAACCGCGATGTAGAACAGAACTTTACGCTCTGGACGTGCATTGTCTTCTGATAGACGCAGCGCATCACGCAGGTCGTCATTGTTCGCAACCGCGAGACGCAGCGCACCCAATGATTTATCCGACATTGAACGCAGTTCATCCGCTGACATATAAGCCAGTTCACGCTTGTGTAGACGACGCTCAACATCGTTCTCACGCGCCAGACGAAGTACTGAACACCAGCCAGCTTTCGCTGCAACCACGAACGTACGTAGCTCAACGTATTCTTTCTGAACTTTCTTCAGACGTTTCGCCAAGCCTTTCATCTCTAGTTCAGTAGAGGTGATCGTGCGCTCGTATTCGCTCTTACGACTGCGAGACGTGTGTAGACGCTCGTGCAGTTCGTCACGACGACGCATTGCACGTTCTTCCGCACCTTCGTCCGCATTAACACCAAACTCTTGAAGTTCTTGTTTGAACTCTTGAACCGTTTCCAGTTTCGCTTGGTGTGAACTCTTCAATGATGCCAATACTTGGTTGTATTGGTTCATTTGACCCTGCGATTGCTTCAACTCTTCACGAGAGCGAGTACGCATTTGTTCAGCTTGAACCAGTTTAGCTTTTAGCTGCTCACTCAGTTCGCTACTCTTGTTCAGTAGGTCTACTGAATCTGAGTAAGCGAAGTAGTGACGACGTTCAACGAGATCCGAGAGTGCAAAGATTTGCTTCTTAAGATCTTGTAGCCGCTCGTCTGCCGCTTTGTATTCTGCTTCTAGTGCATCGAATTGCTCTGGGTCAGCATCAAGCGCAGACGCAATATTCTCTAATTGCGTGACGGCTTTTGCATGGTTGTTTAAGAAGTTTTTTGCCTCTGCAAGCTGAGCGATTTTCTCTTCTAGCTCATCAAAACGCGCTTGCAATGACTCATCTTCAACAAGCACCATGTGTGACGCTAGCTTGTCCAGAGAAGACAACGCTTGCTTGCTGGTTTGAAGCTGAGAACGTTGTTGTTGCTCTTTCGCATCCAGATCCGCCAACACGCGAGCAATTTGGTTACGCTTATCACGAATAGTTGCCAGTGCTTGTTCTGGATCGGCGTCAAAAGCAACCTGAATGTGGTTAGACACAAATAGGTTAAACGCTTGGTACAAGCGCTGCATTTTCTGAGAATCAAACGCCGCTTTTGCGTGTTTCTCTACCACTTCTTCTCGTTCGTTACGCAGCAACTCTAGACGCTGCTCACGTGCCGCGCGGCCAAACAATGGGATCTCAGGCAAGCGAGAGTAACGCATTTGGCGATCGTTCATACGAACGCAAACCGCGCCCTCTAACTCTTCTGCATCGAACGAGCTGTCATCAAAGGCATCGATGTCACCTTCAATGATGTACAAGTCTTCTGGACAGTCGTCTAGCTCTACCAGTTTCTCTTCGATGCCTGACAAGTCAGAAACAACGATAGCGTGACGAGCCGGACCGTACATCGCACTGAAGTAAGGCGCGTCATCAATCGTGATGTCATCGTAGATCTCAGACAGCAATACACCGCCCAGCGTATCTGCCAAACCTTTCAGGCGAGGGTCGTTTGAACCACCAGGAGAAGCTAGGCGCTCAATCTCAGCGTCTAGCTGGCTACGGCGCTCAGCGAGCTTATCTTTAGCTAAAGACAGCTCCCTTTCTTGTTCAAGGACAACTTGCATGTGGTTCATTACCGCATGGCGATCCTCAAGCTCTTCACCGCTCTGCTCTCTCAGTTTCTCTAGCGCATCGTTCGCCGCAATCCAAGCTGGTGCTATTGCTTCAAGCTTACTGATTTCTGCCACCGCGTTTTGCTCTAGACGGCGCTGTTCACCACGCTGATCACGAACTTCTTCTTGAGCTATCTCTAGTGATTCGATTTGCGTCGCATGACGTTCACGTTCTTGTTCAAACGTAATCTCATCGGTTAGTTCAACGTGATATTGCTTTTTGTATTCAGCAACCAGTTCACGTGCTTGACGCTGCTGGTTAAGGCTGCGTTCGAGATCACGGTGTTGTGCTCGCCATTGCTGTTCGTTTTGTGCGATTTGTTGTGACTCACGCGCTTTCGCAATTGCGGTTTTCGCATGTTCAGACGCGTCTTTGCGCTCAACTTGACCAACGATGCTTTGTACCAGTTTAAGCGCGGTTTCAAACTGCTCTGCCGCTGCAGAAGACATGTCCAGTTTGTGCTTAACCGATAGCAACGCATTGGTGCTTTCTGATTCTTTACTCTTAAGCTCAGAGACAAGCGCTTGAGCCGATTCCGCCGTTAGGCTGTCATCGCCAAGTAGCTGCTTCGCTTTCTCCAGCGCTTGAACTGCTTGTTGATATTGAAGGGCGCGAGTTTGCTGAACGTCAAGAGCTTGCTGGTAATCAGCAAGTTGCGTCTTAAGGCTATCCACCTCTTCTTCTGCAACGGTAGCTTGCTCTTCAGCCATCATCACGCGTTCTTGCGCTTCTTCGACTACCATCATTTGTTCTTCAAGACGCTCGCTCAGCTCTTCAAGATCTTCTTGGTAGCGTTCGATCTTCTCTTGCTGACGCAGCGCGTTTTGCACAAGTTGCAAGTGATCAGAAGCCGCTTGGTAGTCTTGCTCTAAAGAAGATTCTGACTCGATCAGCAGTTCCAGCTCTTCTTGAACGCGGTTAAGCAGATTGTTTTGCTCAATCAAGGTCTCGCGAGAACCAAATAACTCTGAACGCAAAGACAATGTCTGTTCTAGTTTTTTACGGCGCTCGTTGGCATGGCGCATATAGTCCGCCGCCACGTAGTTGGTCGACTCTGTAATCAAGTGTTTGAACAAGTCACGGTCTGCTTGCGTGGTTTTGATCGCTTCTAGCGTCATGCGGTTTTCACGCAGTGCCGATTCCATATCTTGGAACGCTTTCTTCACGCCACCGTTTTGTGGCAAAAGGTAGTCACGTAGCGAGCGTGTAATCGCACTTGAGATACCACCGTAAAGCGATGCTTCAATCAGGCGGTAGAATTTAGAACGGTCACCAGAGTTACGCAGTTTCTTCGGAATCACACCGAATTCAAACATTTGCGCGTGGTAATCCACGATAGAAGAGAACGCTTTGAACTGAACACCTTCAAATTCCGCGATCGATTCTTTTACTTCGTTGATTTGACGTACACGAGCTTGAGTCGCAGATACGCTTTCAACCAAGATATCCGTTGGTTTCACATGGCTTGGAAGACCTTGGATAACAAACGGTTTGATGTCTACCTTCTTATCACGACCCGCAACTTGCTGCAGTTTTACTGCAAACAACAGGCGTTGGTTACGTGAGTTCACCACGTCTAGCGCCGCATAACATGCGCCCGGCTGTAGCTTACCGTACAAACCTTTGTCGCGAGACGATTGGCTGCTGCCTGCTTCTGTCGTGTTACGGAAGTGCAGCAGCGTTTGGTCAGGAATCAATGCGGTGATGAACGCCGCCATTGTGGTTGATTTACCTGCACCGTTACCACCTGATAGCGTGGTGACCAGACCATCGATGTCAAACGTACGGGCAAAGAAGCCGTTCCAGTTGACCATGGTCAGCGATTGGTATTTACCGCGTTCAATCATGCTCATACTTCACCCTCTTCTGTTGTTTCTTCTTGGGCTTGATCGTCTTGATCTTCTTCAGACAATAAGCTGCCTTGGCTTGGCTCTTTGGTGTGCACTACTGCTTCACCATCACGGATCAGACGCAGCTGCGCTTCACGCATGTCATCGCCAATACGTACATCGGCACCAAAGCGGAATACCGCTTCACTGATGCTGAATTTACCGGTTTCACCGATGTTGATGATCATGCCTAGGCGACGCAGACGACGAAGTGACGTACGTACTTTTTCAAACAGCTTTTCTTTATCGAGGTCAGAACCAGTCGCACGGTTCGTCACTAGCTTCATCAGCTTGTTTTCATCTGCTAGAGCAAGCAGTTCGTCGTACAGCTCTTGGTTAGTGAAGATGCCTTCGTGCGCAAGACGCTCTGGGCTTAGATAAAGGAAACACAGTACCTTACCCACCAGCATATCCAGTTCAGAAAGAACACTACGGCCAATCAGAGACGTTGAACGTGGACGAAGGTAGAAGAAACCTTCTGGCGCTTTCACCAATTCGGTGTTGTAGCGTTGGTAGAAAGAAGAAAGCTCAAGTTCGAAATCCGACAACAACGCGTGATTGTCTAGATCTTCACTTGAGATATGACGCCCTGCTCGAAGCATGCTGTCTAGCGCTGGGAACAGAGGGTTAGAAATTGCTTTTGCCAGATTCTCTGACATGTATTCATTAGTATCGGTCGATGACATTCGCTTGTACCTTTGCCCCAAATTCGTTGATTGCTTTCCAGTCTGGTTGAATCGCTTGGTAATCCGATTCTGAATACCCTAGACGTACCGCCTGATCAACGATAATGCGAGCTAAATCAAAATGATGAGTGTAAGGGTGCTGTGCAAGGTAATCTCGCAGTACCACACTCAAATCGATTGGTGTGCCTTGATCTTTATGCGCTTTTAGCATGTCACCAATTCGTTCAGACAACTCATCATTGACTTGTTGAAACTCTTCGTATTCTACTTCCATCGGAACTTGACCCGTGACCTCGTCATCACGCAGTACTAGGGCCTCATCACGAAGGTCGGAAAGCCTCTCCGCATCTGCATAAGTCAGATACCAAGGCGCATCGAAGTAATCTTTGACAGATTGACGCAGACGCGAGCTAAACGCACGATTCTTATCCATATCGATTGCAGTACGGATAAACTTGTGCACGTGTCGGTCGTAACCAATCCAAAGGTCGATAGCTTGCTGGCCCCAGCTTGTGATTCGGTCCAGCTTCATTTGCAGACCAAACAAGGCTTCTTCGATAAACTCCAGCTCAGGGTCACCGTAAACAATTTCTTGAATATCGAGGATCTGAGTTTGCAGTTCATCACTGGCGGCTTGCAGCGTATCTTGAAGTTCACGCAACGTGCTTGATGTTTCTGACAGAAGTGCTTCACAGTTGTTGATCGCTTCGCGCCAGTCTTTGTTAAGCAGGTCAGCAATCTGTTGTTTCACTGACTGTTGCTGCTCATCCATAACACGTTGGTTGAGGTCAATTTGATCGAAAATTTCGCCTACAGAATATTTTAAAACACCGTATACGTTTTTCTTCCAGTGACCCGGTGTGCCACCTTTTTGTGCTGCCTCAATCGCTTTCGCCATTTCATCCGCTACCATGGATAGCTGGATAGATAGACGCAGTTTTGAGAACTCACGATGACGCACGTAGTAGTCGGTTATTCCTATCGCTAATGGCGACAAGCGGTAAATGCTCGCTCCGTCAGTAATTTCACTGACAAAACGGCTCATAAGACGCTGCTTAACCATCTCGTTGATCGCATTGTTCGCACGAAAAGCGGAGGCTTCGCCGGTCTCATCAAATAGTCGAGTGACGATGGCAAATGCATCATGCAGTTCACCTTCACCCAGTTCTTCATCGAACCTTTCATTACTCAGTACGGCAATGGCTATCAAAAATGCCAATCGCTCTGTGGTCAGGTTCAACGAGAAATCGTGCTGCTTAACCCAGCCAACCAGCTCATCGATTGGTTGCTCTGCAGCATTGAGAGTCATCTCACTCATTGTTATTCCTGTTTATCGTTCTTTTTAGCCCACACATGAATGTAGCGGCCTAATGAGAGGTATGGCTCTTGTCGACAAAGTTGTTTTTCTAGCGCCAACACATCTTCAAACTCGTAATCACCCATGTATTCCATATTGCCTATGTAATCACTAAATGAGCGAATACCAGATTTGCCACAAATATTAAAACCTGAATTTTCTATCCACTGGTAGACTTCTTCAGGTTTTAAGCCTTTTTGCGGCTGTAGTTTAAATCTTTTTCGGTGAGGCATGCCGTCTAATATATGAGGAATGTTGCCACAAACTACGTTTTTATAGACTAAACCGTGGTGGTTGTAGAACATGACTGATGCGATGCCTCCCGGTTTTACTTGTTCTAGAACTGTTTCAAGTGCGGCCTTAGGATCAACCAGCCACTCCATCACAGCGTGGAACATAACCAGATCGACCTGTACATCCATATGTTCACCGATGGATTGGACAGGCGAATGAATCAGGCGATACTGCTCAAGCAAACCGTTTTTTTCAATATCCTGCTTAGCCAACTGCAGCATTTCCGAAGATAGATCACATAAAGCGATTCGATGTCCGAGCTTAGCAAGCTTTTGCGACATTTGTGCCAAACCACCACCAGCGTCCAACACTTCTAGGGGTTGCTGGTCAGCATCTAATTCACTTAGAATCTGTAGAAAATCTTCCCACACAATGATTTGGCGGATCTCCCCTTTATCGGAGCCGTAAATATTTTTTGCAAATTTGTGGGCGATATCGTCGAAATTGCGGTCTTCTGTCACTTCTGCTGAGTTATCATAACGGATTGTGCCGCTATTCTGGCACAAGGAAAGCAGGAATAAAGAGGGATACCCTCATTTTTATTATCAATTGATGTTTTTTCGGACTATTTATGTATGTTTGAGCTGAAAAAAGTAGTGTCAGCCATGCTTATGCCCCTTCCGGCATTGCTGCTGATAGGCTTGTTGGGTCTTGCTCTCATTAGTTTTACTACAAAACGTAAAACTGGCTGCTTCGTTGTTCTATTCTCTTTTGTTGGCATTTTTCTTGTTGCCTTCCAACCTGTTTCAACCAAGCTTCTTATGCCGTTAGAGCGAGAGCATAAAGCCTTTTTGCCAGTTTCTGGCACCATCGACTACGTGATGGTTTTAGGGAATGGTCATGTTATCGATGACGAAATTCCACCCACCTCGCAGTTAAGCCGTGCAGCATTAATGCGCTTAACTGAGGGCATTCGTATTTTAAGAATGTATCCAGGCGCGAAATTAATCTTATCCGGCTATGCTGGTGGATCTGAAATTAGCCACGCGCGAATGATGGCGAACGTTGCCCTTGCGTTGGGCGTCGCGAAATCCGATATCATTTTATTAGAGGATGCAAAGGATACATGGGAAGAGGCACGTCAAGCGGCTGCATTCGTTCAGCAAAAGGAGATTGTGTTAGTCACCTCTGCAAGCCACATGAGCCGTGCATTGTATGAGTTCAACGCAGCAGGCATTAAACCAATCCCAGCCCCGACCAACTTCTTAGCTATTAGCGAGATAAGTCAACCTTGGGATAAATACTCACCTAAAGCGCGTTACTTAGAACAAACAGAGCTTTATTGGCATGAGTACTTGGGCAGTATTTGGCAAAGGTTGCGTGATACTGTCGGCCAAACACCAATGGTTGAAGCAAACTAGTATTATCTTGAAGCCACAAAAAAGGAGAGCCGAAGCTCTCCTTTTTCTTTTTACGATTTAGTTATGTTCCAACTAGTCACCAGCAAACATATAGCCTTCGCCGTGTACCGTTACAAAAATCTGTGGGTTCTTAGGATCGAACTCCATTTTTGCGCGCATACGTCGAATAAGAACATCAATGGTGCGGTCATTCGGCGCATCCACTCGATGACTGATCATGTTCAAAATACGCTCACGACTTAACACTTGGTTAGGGTAAGACGATAATGCCACCAAAAGTTCATACTCTGCTTTAGTTAGTTTTACTGGCTCACCGTTGCGGCTAAGTGCGCGACGTTGAATGTCGAATGTCCACTCCCCAAAGCGCACAATGTGCTCTTCACTGGTTTCATTCGCTTTCGAGCTGCCACTACGCGCTGCTGAAATACGCCACAGCAAGTTTTTAACGCGAACTAACAGCTCTCTCAGTTCAAAAGGTTTTGTCACATAATCGTCAGCACCCATTTCTAGGCCTACGATTTTATCAATGCTATCCGTGCGTCCTGTTACTAATATGATACCAATATCCGATTGGCTACGTAACTCACGAGTAAGCATCAGGCCGTCTTCACCAGGCAAGTTAATATCCAGCATGATCAGGTCTACATCGCCCGCTTGCAAAACTTCACGCATTTCCGCGCCACTCTCTGCTTCGCTGACTTGGTAGCCCTCATTTTGGAAATATCCCGCAAGCTTACTACGAGTTACAACATCATCTTCTACGACTAATACGTGATAGCTCATTTACACCACTTTTCTGTCTTCTTATTATCCAAGACGTATTCTATTCATAACTAGTAACATTTCTAGTCATAGATACATTAAAACGCAAGATTTAGCGTTTTTATTGATTCAAAACAAGCTTGCCCATTGCTATTAATAAACGGTCATTTTTGACCATAAAACATAACAATTATAGTTACTGCTATTCATTTTAATTGATTACACTTAGGGGATATCCCTAATTGACTTTGTGATGCATGACTTGAAGCATCATTCAGGAGCCCAAAATGCAAGAAGTGAAAGCTTTTAATGAAAAACGCGCTGAAATTTACTGGTGGTTTTCGAGCTTGTTCGCAAAAGAACTAACAGAGAAAGAATTGGAAGCCTATCACAGTGTTGAAATTCGCAGTTTTCTCGCAGGTTTAGGTGAAAATGAGTCGCTGAAACCAGCTGTTGATAGCCTAGTTGATGCATTGAATCGGTTACAAGATCGTGAAGATGCACAACTAGAGCTTGCAGCTGACTTTTGTGAACTGTTTTTGAAGACAGAAAAATACGGCGCTCTTCCTTACGCATCCATGTACATTGGTGAATCAGGTTTACTGAATGACAAGCCAGCTGAGGAAATGGAAAAGTTGATGGCTGAATTTGGCGTTCAAGTAGACGAAAACCTAAAGGAACCTGCGGATCACTTAGCCGTTGAGCTCGACTTTCTCGGGAACATGATTATCCGCTCAAACGAGCTTGAACAAGAAAAACACATGGAAGAAGCCTTCGTTAAACAAAACGACTTTATCCAGCAACAATTGATGTCTTGGTTACCTCAGTTTTCAGACAAATGTAAAAAATTCGACGAATTTGGATTTTACTCGAGTGTCGCGAAACTATTAGTTGCATTTTGTAAACTAGACAGCGCCTACCTTCTTGGTGAATAATTGCCGCCTATTTTTAGGGAGCCTGCCTATCGGGCTTCCTGTATGCCTGAAAGTGACCAATTGTAAGTAACTTGGGTATAATATTCGTTTGCCTTAACTTAGCGCAAAGACGCTTGGTTATTTAGCAGTCAAAATGTGACTTCAAATACACAAATCTCTTGCTGAAAACATTGCTAGTCAGTCCACATAGGGCTAAAATGTGAGCGCAAACGATTAAATATGATTTATATGTAAACCGCTGAAATATAGCGGTTTTTGTGTTTTCTTAACAGGTTGATGGCAATTTCTCATCAGATAGAAAAAAGATAAAATTCATCGACCGATGCTGCTACGTACCCTTTTGTCGCACTTGGATCAACCGCTGCCGAGACACTTAGCGCCAATTTTATATTGCTAGGTGTGAAACCATTAGAGCATCAGGTACATCCAATACGACATATTTCAGTAGCTCGATACAGGACACCATTTATGGCCACGATAAAAGACGTTGCTCGCTTAGCCGGCGTTTCCACTACGACAGTTTCGCACGTTATCAATAAAACGCGTTTCGTTGCAGAAGCAACGCAAGAAAAAGTAATGAAAGCCGTTGACGAGCTGAATTACGCGCCAAGTGCCGTTGCACGCAGCCTAAAATGCAACTCAACTCGTACGATTGGCATGTTAGTAACTCAATCAACTAACCTATTTTTCTCAGAAGTGATTGATGGCGTTGAGAGCTACTGTTACCGCCAAGGCTATACTCTGATTTTATGTAACACAGGCGGGATTTACGAAAAACAACGCGATTACATTCGTATGCTGGCTGAAAAGCGCGTTGATGGCATCCTAGTGATGTGTTCTGACTTAACCGAAGAACTAAAAGAGATGCTTGACCGTCATGCGGACATTCCTAAAGTGGTCATGGATTGGGGCCCAGAGAGCTCACAAGCAGACAAGATCATGGATAACTCAGAAGAAGGTGGCTACATTGCAACCAAACATCTGATTGACAATGGTCATACGGATATCGCTTGTCTAAGCGGTCATTTTGAAAAGCTTGCTTGCCAAGAGCGCATTGCAGGTTTCCGTCGCGCAATGAGTGAAGCGAACCTAGCTGTAAATGAAGACTGGATCCTTGAAGGTAACTTTGAATGTGATACGGCCGTATTAGTTGCAGATAAAATTACCGCAATGGACAAGCGCCCGACGGCGGTATTCTGTTTTAACGACACAATGGCTCTCGGCCTAATGAGCCGCTTGCAACAAAACGGGATCAAAATTCCTGAAGATATTTCAGTGATCGGCTACGACAACATCGAGCTTGCGGAATACTTCTCTCCACCGCTAACGACTATCCACCAACCTAAACGTCGTGTTGGTAAAAATGCATTCGAAATTCTACTTGAGCGTATCAAAGATAAAGAACACGAAAAACGAATTTTCGAAATGCAACCTGAGCTTGTAATTCGAAATACTGTGAAAAAAATGAACTAAATTTCACTGTATTTAACACGGTTAAATAAGCGCTCTACAGGGGCGCTTATTTTTTTGGAAAAATTAAGCATTCTCTAATACTTCACACCACTCTAATAACAATTGACTAACGTTAACTCCCTGTTTTATATAAATGTAATATATATTAAGAACTCCTTTTCAAAGGCCAATTTGCACCTTTCCATGGCTTTGTTGCGTAATTCAGACGAGAAACCAAACCTCCTAAAGTTGAGCGACTTTTATACAATATACTGAGTTTCAG